>DASSKX010000128.1:0-2330 GCA_035689925.1 Acidobacteriaceae bacterium | reverse complement strand
TACAATTTGCCTTCGGGCGCGCAAGGCGCTTGTTGCTCATCATGGATCTTGGACTGAAAGACAGCGTTGTTGTTGTGACCGGCGGAGGAGCGGGCATCGGCCAGGCGATTTCGCGGGCGTGCCTGGATGAGGGCGCCACGGTTGTCGTCGTGAGCCGCGCCTCGGAGAACGTGACGAAGTTCCTGGCGGAAATGCGCGACGGGCGGCGCAAGTGCGACTTTTTCGAAGCGCAGCTTGGCGATGCGGAGCAGTGCCGGCGGGCGATTGAGTACGTTCGGTCGAAGTACGGCAGCCTGCTCGGGCTGGTGAACAACGCGGGCGCGAACGATGGCGTGGGGCTGGCGTCGGGTTCTCCGGATCGGTTTATGGAGAGCCTGCGGCAGAATCTGCTGCACTACTACGCTCTGGCGCACTATGCGCTGCCGATGCTGAAGGCGTCGCGCGGGTCGATTGTGAACATCAGCTCGAAGGTCGCGCTCACCGGCCAGGGGGGCACGTCGGCCTATGCCGCCGCGAAGGGCGCGCAGCTTGCGCTGACACGCGAATGGGCGGCGGAGCTGGCTCCGTTTGGCGTGCGGGCCAATTCGGTCTTGCCGGCGGAGGTGATGACGCCGCTCTACGAGCGCTGGATTTCGACGCGGCCCGATCCGCAGGCTGCCCTCGACGAGATTCGGCGCAGGATTCCGCTGGGGCATCGGATGACGGAGGCGTCGGAGATCGCGGCGATGACGGTGTTTCTTCTCTCACCGACGCAGAGCGGCCACACCACGGGGCAGAACATTGTGGTGGATGGCGGGTATACGCATCTGGATCGCGCCCTGACGTAGTGCGCGGCAATGCCGGGGACTGCTGTCTGATTCAGGACCACTTTTGCCAGCGGCGGATTTCGCTCCAGCTCGGCTCGCCGGCGCGGGGGCTGGCGAGGCTTGTCTTCACGACGCCCATTTTGGCGAAGTAGGCGTGCACGGTTTCGTCCGCAGGGATTCCGACTGCGCCGTTCTCGGCTTTGAGATATTCAGGCTTGCCGGTCGTAAGACCGACATGCGTGCCGTGTGCGTAAACAATGTCGGCGGGCAGGACGTCCACCTCAGAGAGCTTTTTGCCGGAGTCGGAGGACCAAACGGACTGGGCGAGGTCGTGCATCTGGATGCCGGGAGTCACGAGGGCCGGGCCGAGGATGGTGCGGAAGCAGTAGCGCACGAAGCTGCCGCAGTCGAAATGCATTTTGCCCGCGCAGGATTCGCCCCAGACCTGGCCGCTGGGGCTGGGATTCACGGTGTCTCCGTCGAGGTAGAAGCGGGGATAGCTCATCGGCTGCGAGACGGACATCCACACGTCGACGGGTGCGGAGCCGGTGAAGTGCGCGCGCTGCTGTACGTCCTCCCTCTGGCTGCGGCCGGCGCAGAAGTGTACGCCGTCAATGGATGCAGCCAGGACGTGGAGCTGCTTTGGATCGCTGCTGAAGGTATCCGGCCACATGCGTATTTTGCCGGTGTCAGGAGCACCCCAGTAGTAGTGCTCCTTCCGGTTGAACAGCATCAGGGCCAGCTGCACGACCTGGATGCGCAGTTTCAATTCCTGTGCCGGCACATTCATGCTCGAGCCTCCAAGGAAAGGTACACGGAATGGTGGGGCGGAAGCATCCTTCTCGCGCCGCCGACTACTGCACTTCCGTCTGCGGACCGCCGTCGAGGACGAGCACGACCTGGCAGGTCTTGCCGATGGAGCAGCTGACGACCGCGCTGCGCAGCAGATGCGCCTTCGAGCCGGGCGGCAGCAGTTCCGGGAACTTGAGGGCGCTGATCTCCTGGCTGACGCCGGCGATTCCCTTCTCGCCGGTCATCTGTCGGGCTTCGACGACGCCGCCGGTGGTGATCTCGAGGCGGTAGGTGCCCCAGCCGCTGACGCCCGCCGGGCGACTGATGCTCCAGGTGCGGAGATCCTGGAGGCTGCCTTTGCCGGTGCTGGAGACGCCGCTGAGGCGATGGATGCCGTCGTGAATTTGCTGGCGGATGTCGGGCGGATCGTTTGCCCCCAGAGCGCCGGCAGCGAAGTTGTAGGTGGCCAGGGCATCGGGCTTGTCTCCGGCGGCCTCGTAGACCTGGGCGAGATGGCTGCCGACTTCCGCGCGCAACGACGAGCGCCACGCGGCCAGCAGCAACGGCTTCGCCTCGTCGGTCTTCCCTTCCCTGAAGAGGATCCAGCCGAGCGTGTCCCACGAAGCGACGAGAAGATTGGCCTGCTGGAAGGCATGCGTGTTGGCCTGATCGGCGGTGAGCGCGGTGGAGTCGGCCTCGAGTTTCGCGATGCTGCGGCGGGAAGCTTCCTCC
>DASSKX010000127.1:0-10403 GCA_035689925.1 Acidobacteriaceae bacterium | reverse complement strand
GTCTGCAATCAGGGCGCACTTACAGCGAGCGCATCCGCCGCACCCTTACAAATCCGTTCTGACCGCCGTCGAGGATCAGCTTGGCTCAAGCGAATTATCCGTTGCATGTTGTGCCATGGCTTGAACGCGGTCGGAGCCTCGCTCCCCGATCTCCGCTACTCCAACAAGGATATGATCGAGTCGCTCGACCAGATATTGCTGGATGGCGTGCTTGCTCCGGCAGGGATGCCATCTTACAGGAAGATACTCAACGCGCAGGACGTAAAGGCGCTACAGGCCTACATTGTCGCTCGAACTCGGGAGTCAGCGTCTCCTTCACATTAAACGTGTCATCTTCCCGTAGGTTAACGGACTGAATCATGCAGTTGATCGCAGCACCGAGCCCGAGTACAAGCAAGCTCCACTGCAAAAAGGGCGACGCACCCGCACCGTACATTCCCGGCGACGGCATCATCCGGGCCGGTTACAAGAACTTCGAACTAAGAGGGAGAAAATAGCGATGAATCGGAAGATCATGTTTGTACTCGTGGCAGTGTGCTGCCTGGCGGTGGCCATCGCAGCGGTCGCGCAGGGCGGCGACACGTCTGCCAACATCCAGCAACTCGAAAAAGACATGCACCACGCGCAAATGAATAGTGATGTCGCATGGTATGAGCAGCACTTGGCTGAAGGCTATGTCGAGGGACACAGCTGGGGCGACTGGGCAACCAAGGCCGAGGCCATCAAGCAAACGCAGGATAAGTCCATCAAGTTCACCAAAGGGGAGATCAGCGATGTGAAGGTGATGACATTCGGACCCGACACCGCGGTCGCACACTATAAGTTGGCCTATGATGCCACTTTCAATGGCACGCACCGTGCACGCACCGTGATTTGCAGCGACACTTGGATCAATCAGTCCGGCACCTGGAAGCTCGCCTCCGACCACTGCTCACACGTCGAGGGAACCTAGCCTAACTTAGGCATCGTCGTGAACACAATGGGCGCCGAGTCGCGGCGCCCCTCCTCATTCTTGCTCGGCACGCGTTTGTTGAGCAAGGCAGGGAAGTTCCGCGAGATTCTGGAGGAGCAAAAATCAGTCCTGTTAAACGGGCTTCGGAGCGGCGATCTGCCACGGGTTGTCCAATGAGCGCGTAATCAGCGAGTGGCCGATCGAGGGACTGACGCGTATTTGATGGTTTCGATTACGGGACACTTCGGCCTGACAGTTTTGTGCCGGGCTGCCGACCGGGAAGCGGAAGCATTGTCGAATTCAGACGCTTCAATTCACTGTTCGATCCCAACCCTGCGCCATTCACTGTGACGCGCAGCCCTTAGGCCACACGGCTTTCGTTCCAGCAAGCCCGAATCGATTCGGCCATCCATCCACTTCCTGCCGTACCCTGATCAAGAGGAGTGCCATTGTCTGAAAAAGAAACCGCCGCTATTCGACGTCACGCATCCACGGGCCCGGCAGGGCCGCAGCTACCTCAGCCGAGCTATGCGGAGCGGACGCGTACCCTGGCCTCGCTGGTTTCCATCGGAACGTTGTCGACGATGTCCCGCCGCCATCCGGGATTTCCCTTCGGCTCGCTGATGCCCTTTGCCCTCGATTCTGCCGGTCGCCCGATCTTCCTCATCAGCAGTATGGCCATTCACACCCAGAACCTCAGCGGCGATCCGAAATGCAGCCTCTTTGTCGTCCAGCCGAGCCCCGACGGCGATCCTCTGGGAGCAGCTCGCGCAACCCTGATCGGCGATGCCCAGCCTGTCCCTGCGGCCGATCTTACTTCGGTACGGGAAGCCTATGAAGCTCATCATCCCAACAGCCGCTACTGGGTCGATTTCCCAGATTTCAGCTTCTATCGCCTACAAGTGGCTGACATCTACTATGTCGGCGGATTCGGCCTTATGGGCTGGGTAGACGCCCAAGAGTACGAGGCAGCTTCCCCTGATCCTCTTGCTGCATCCGCGCCGGGCATCCTCGCACACATGAATGCCGACCACGTCGGCTCTATGATTCTTCTGGCGCGTTCACATGCAGGAGTCCATGCGACGGAAGCGGCGATGACCTCCATCGACCGCCTCGGTTTCACGCTGCGCCTGAAGACCGCTGACGGCATGAAGGGCGCCCGCATCAATTTCCCATGCGAAGTCCGTACGCCGCAGGAGACCCGCAAAGTGCTTATGGAGATGATCCGGCGGTCTTCACCCGGATCGTGACTGCCATTCCCGCCTCGTGCACACTTCGTCTCGATCTCCTGACTGCGAAAAGCGCGCTATGCCACCTCTCGATATTCACCGAAGGGCAATCGTCGGAGATTCTTGACCGATGAAAAGGAGTCTCTGCTGGCGGTCGGCTTCTCGCTATCTGACGTGATCCCGATGGAGCATGCGACCGCGCCCCTGAGTAGGCGATCAGTGAACTGGTGTGCCAATTGTGTGCCGAATGTGGGCAGCCGGTCAGCGGAGCGAGCAGTAATCTGGGAAGCTAGCGCGGAGGCGCAGGACTGGACGGTAGCCCGTTTTCCGAGGACCTTTCCTGTTCCAGAGCAAAGCTCGAGCCTCGATGAGCGATTTGCCTTGAATACGGCAATCGAGATTTGAGCTGTGTCTTAATCGCTGGGAGCTGGCCGACTCCCCGGCACAATTGAGGAACGTTGGAGCCCGTGCGCTATTTTCGCGTGGGGAGTTCCTCGTCAGACACAAGTGATTCCGGAAAGATGTCAACGAAGTTGCGATCGATGATCCTTGCGCTCGTGAGAATACCGCCGGACCATCGACTCCCTCTCCTGGGCGAGGTCATGGATGGCTCGCTGCAGGCCCGGCGCGAGAACCACAAGCGGCAAGGCAGAGATACGTATCAACTTCTCCGGAGCGGAAGCCGCTGGACGGCAAGTAACAGGACGATCGGCAGCTCGAATCCGCTCTCCTGCAAGGAGATGGTTGCCGACCGGATTCCCTGAGTGAGAAAATGCCCTCTTGTCCTCGGCTCTGTGCTCAACTAGCAATTTTGAAAAAGGAAATCCGTTGCGCATCTTTCGGAACTGTCGTATCGCATGCAGCCTCATCTCGTTTCTGTTTCTGACTCAAATCAATCTCCTTCATGCGCAATCCTCCGAGGCGCTGCCAGCTGCGCCGCACAGCAAACAAGTGCACTTGAAACACGTGCTGGTCGTAGGTCAGACGAAGGGCTTTGAGCACGATTCCGTGTCCGCGGCCATGGCGACGGTCTACGAACTGGGTCGGCAGAGCGGATTATGGGATACGACCATCCGCACCGACACGGAGCTGCTGACAAAGAAGAACCTCGGCAGGAACGCGAAGAACCTCGACTACTTTGACGTACTCATCTTTGCCAGCACGACCGGTGAACTGGATATGGATGATAGCCAGAAGAAGGACATGATGTCCTTCATCCATGACGATGGCAAGGGGTTTGTCGGGATCCACGCGGCACTCGATACGAATTACACCTGGCCCGAATACGGCGAGATGATTGGCGGCTGGTTCGATCAGCACCCGTGGATGACCTTCGAGGCACCGATCATCAATGAGCAGCCGGACTTCCCTGCCGTGCGCCACTTTCCAAAAGAATTTGTGAAATACGACGAGATCTACCAGCCGAAGGACTGGTCGAGAGACAAAGTCAACGTGCTGCTCAGTCTCGATCCTTCGCGCCTCGACTACGCGAATAATCCACGCATTCACCGAACCGATCATGACTTCGCCGTGGCGTGGTGCAAGATGTACGGGAAAGGCCGGGTTTTTTACTCGACCCTCGGCCATACCGAAGAGGCCTGGCAGGACCCGGATATCCGCAAGATGTATTTCGAGGCGATCAAGTGGGCGATGTGGATGACCGATGGAAGCACCGCGTCGCATCCGCGGCCTGCGGCCGAATCGCATTGATCCGAGCTGAAGCTTCGAGGCGGGCCAGTATCACCCCGGCGAAGCAGGACGAATCTTAACCAGTGCCGTTGCCCACCATGACGGCGGATTGAACAATGAATCGCAGAAGCTTTCTTTCGTCGGCGGGTATGCTGCTGGCTTCACAGTCGCTGCCCAATATCCTGTGCGGCCAGCCCAGGCACGAATCACCACCAGCGGCAGGCGAGGCGGACTATCGGATTCGGATTGAAGCATGCACGATCGAGATCGGGCCCGGGGTCAGCATTCACACGCTGGCGTACAACGGTCAGGTTCCGGGGCCGGTGCTGCGGCTGCGCGAGGGCAGGCAGATCACCATTGACGTGACCAATGCTGCCCCACAGGACGACATCGTGCACTGGCACGGGCTTTACACCGATGCCTACAACGACGGGGCGATGGAGGAGGGATCGCCGATGATCCCTCCGGGGAAAACGCATCGATACACCCTTACGCCGAAGCCATCCGGCACACGCTGGTATCACACGCACGCCGGAGCCTACGAAAATCTTGCGGCGGGCACCTACACGGGCCAGTTTGGATTTCTGCTGGTCGAGGGCGATCAGCCATCCGCGCATTACGATCAGGAGATCAACCTCGCCATCCATCACTGGGAGCCGTCGTTCGTGCCCATGGTGGAGAAGATGCGCGAGGAATCCGCGAACGTGCCGCTGACGAATGGTTCCGATGTCGGTTACAAATACGCCACGATCCAGGGACACATGCTCGGTGCGGGTGAGCCGATCCGCGTCAGAGAGGGACAGCGGGTGCTCATGCGCCTGCTGAATGCAAGCGCGACGGAGAACGTCGTTCTGGCGTTGCCCGGACATCAGTTCACCGTTCTTGCAATGGACGGCAACCCCGTGCCGAACCCGAAGCCGGTGTCAACGCTGTCCGTGGCGGTAGCCGAGCGGGTCGATGCCGTGGTGGAGATGAATGCGCCGGGCGTATGGGTGCTGGGTTCAACGCTTGCGAAATCACGTCAGATGGGCCTGGGAGTTGTCGTTGAATACGCGGGCAGAAAAGGTCCCCCCGTATGGAAGGATCCCGCGCCGGCGAAGTGGGATTATGCGCAGTTTGCCAGGACAACGTCGGCTCCCGATCCCGACGGCACCTTCGTCCTGACCTTTCGCGATGTGGGGCCAAAGCCGGGATCGAAGTTCGACATGTGGACCATCAACAACAAATCATGGCCGGACGCTGACCGCCTCACCGTTGAAGCCGGCAAGCGTTACCGGCTGGTGCTGCGCAACGGCAGCGGCGATCAGCATCCCATTCACCTTCACCGTCACACGTTTGAGGTGACGCGCATCAACGACAGGCGGCTGAGCGGGCTCATGAAGGACGTCGTGAACCTGATGCCGCTTGATACAGTGGAGGTGGACTTTGTCGCTGATCATCCCGGCGATTCACTGATCCACTGTCATCAACAACTTCATATGGATTATGGCTTCATGACCATGATCCGGTATTCCGCGTAATCAGGACCTGCAAAGGATTGTTTCACCTTGAAGTTGGGCAAATTTTATCCATGGCTCGTTTCACCGGTAGTCGTCGCAACCATCGTCATCGCGGCAACGGGCACTCCGCTCAAGGCGGCAGCGCCTTTGGGGGCTGCCAGCCAGGCGGAGACGCAGCCGGCCGGGACAGAGAGTGCCTCGCAGCTGGGAGCCAGCGTCTATGCGAAGAACTGCGCGATCTGCCACGGAGACCACCGCGAGGGCAATCCTCCCGCATTTCCGCCGCTGACGGGCGTCCGGCACCTGATGACGCCAGATCAAATCGCGCAACTGGTGCACACCGGCCGCGGCCGGATGCCAGCCTTCACAGCTCTGCCGGATCAGCAACTGCAGGCCCTGGTAACCTGGCTCTCGCGGCCGGAGGGCCCTGCGCCGGCAGCGGAAGTTGCCGGCAAGACGGGGGCATCGAATCTGGCGCATGCCGGGCGTGATCTGTTCCATCAGAACTGCGCGTTCTGTCATGGGCGGGATGCCATGGGTGGAGAAGACGGCCCGGACCTGACACAGTCAAAACTTGTGCTCTCCGATAAGGCCGGCGAGAACATTGGGCCGGTTGTGCGACAGGGGCGGCCCGGAACGAAGATGCCGGCGTTTAATTTTTCTGAGCAGGAGTTACAGGAAATCTCGGCCTTTCTCCACGAGCGAACTGTGGACGCCTCGCTCCATCCGGGCAAGCGGCGCGGAGTTGCAGCGGCCGATCTTCAGACCGGAAACGCTGCAGCTGGAGAATCCTATTTCAATGGCGCGGGGGGATGCGCGAAGTGCCACTCGCCGACCCGAGACCTGGCCGGCATAGCCAGCCGATATCAGGGCCTTGAGCTTGAAGAGCGCATGCTTTATCCGCGCGGGGCGCGCAGTACGGTCACCGTAACACTGCCCTCCGGCGAGAAAATCTCAGGGACTCTCGCGTATCGCGACGAGTTTACAATCGGGCTGCGCGACAGCAGCGGCCAGTATCGGTCGTGGCAAACCAGCCGCGTCCGCTTCCAGGTCGATTCGCCGGTCGATGCGCACGCAGAGCTTCTGAGCCGATACAGCGACGACGATATCCATAACCTGATGGCCTATCTCCAAACTCTCCATTGATCCATGTTTCTTCACGTCATCGACAGAGGTCCTGCAATGAAGTTCCCGAACTGCCGCCAGGCCAGGACCGCAGGTCCGCTTGTGATTCTGACGTTGCTGGCTTTGCTCATCTTCCCCGCCGTCTCCAGGGCGCAGCACCTCACGAGCGCCGAAATGCTGCATCCCTCTGCAGACAGCTGGCCGGTCTATCACGGGGATTACTCCGGCGAGCGCCACAGTCATCTGACGCAGATCACTCCCAACAACGTGGGGAACCTGAGCCTCGCCTGGGCTTTCCAGACCAACCAGACGGCGCAAATCAAATCCTCGCCGCTGCTGGTGGATGGCATTCTCTACTTTACGGTTCCTGACAATGTCTGGGCCGTGGATGCCCGCTCGGGGCACATGATCTGGCGATATAACCGGCCCTCCTCACAGGGCGATCACATCGGACATCGCGGCGTCGCGATGTATGGCGGCTGGCTGTACTTCACCACACCAGATGCTCACCTGATTTCGCTGAACGCCAAAGATGGGTCCGTGCGCTGGGACAAGCTGATCGCCGACGTGAACCGCGGCTACTGGACTACCATGGCTCCGCTCGTGGTGAAAAATCATGTCATCGTCGGCGTCTCCGGCGACTTCGATAATCTGCCCGGTTATCTCCGCGCCTTTGATCCCGAGACGGGCGCAACGCAATGGCAGTGGAACGCAACACCTCCCGCCGGCACTCCAAAGAGCACCACGGGAGGCATGACATGGATGACCGGAACCTACGATTCGAACCTGGATCTCGTCTACTGGGGTACCGGCAATCCAACCCCGGTGCTGAATGGAAAGCCTCGGCCGGGCGATAATCCATGGACGTGCAGCATTGTGGCGATCAACCCGGACACGGGCAAGCTGGTGTGGGGCTTCCAGACCTCGCCGCACGATACGCATGACTGGGATGCTGTCGAAACGCCGGTTCTCGTTGACGGAAGTTTCCGGGGGCAGCAGCGGAAGATGCTGATGCAGGCTTCGCGCAACGGCTATTTCTTTGTCCTGGATCGCACGAATGGCAAGAGCCTGCTCACCGTTCCGTACGGGCCGGTGAACTGGTCGCTGGGCGTCGACGCGCACGGCCGCCCCATTCCCAATCCGGAAAAGGAGCCCGCTCCCGATGGCCGCCTTATCGCTCCCGACGAAGGAGGACTGACCAATTACCGCGCCCCCAGCGTCGATCCACGCGCGGGCCTGTTCATCGTTGACGCTCGCCCCAGTTATGGAATCTATTTCGCCAAGCAGGCCGATGGCGATTACGGCTGGGCCGGCGCCGACTACGGCCTTTGGGGCAAAGGAGTCATTGAGGCCATCGATTACCAGACGGGGAAGATCCGCTGGAGTCACCCCGCAGGACCGGGCGGCTCGGGAGCAGGAGTTCTGACAACCGACTCCGGACTCACCATCACCGGCGACAGCGAGGGTAACGTGCTGGTGCTGGACACAGCGACCGGCAAGACCCTCTGGCACGCGGGCACTGGTGCACCGATGCAGAGCTCACCGATTTGCTACGAGCTGGACGGTCGCGAGTTCATCATGACCAGCAGTGGCGGCGTGCTCTTTGCGTGGGCTCTCCCGCAAAACCTGCTTCTCCCGAGCAGCGCGAGGACGGAAGAAAAATAGACGATCAACCGGCCGGACGACCAGCCTGCCAGTTATACGCTGTGCGCCGGCAAACCGAGATGTTGCAGGGAATGTAAGAGCCGTATAGGAAAGCAGCAAGCGACTCGATGCCGACCTCCAGTTTTGCGTGGCACATCGCGAGGTGTATCGCAAAACGATACCAAGGCATTAGTGGGCGTGGGGATCGGGCTTCGAAAGGTCGCTTGATCAGGACGCCGACTGCCTGCCAGAAATTGTGGCTGTCTCAAACAGTTAACCGATCGAAAGACAGTCTGCCTCCTTAAAGCCGCCCATCATGGACATTGCGAAGTGCCGACCGATACAAGAGATGCTGCGAAAACGTAGCATTTGGGAGGTTCATGAATGGAGCGCATCGATCCCGAGGCTCAAGGAAAGGCCACACTCGGCAAGGGGAAAACGAAACTTCCTCGCCGGCAGTTTCTGAAGCAGACGGTGACCGCGTTGGGCGCGGTCACTCCCGTGGGACGCTGGACCGAACCAGAAGCTGCAAACGTATCGAGCGGCCATTTCTCCGCACAACCGGAGCCGGAATTGCCAGTATCTGAGGAGACGATTGCTTACCCACGCGTGTTTCGCGGATCAAAACTGAAGATGATTTCTTTCCCTCTTGGAGGCGTCGCTGCGGGCAGTCTGGGCCTGGGAGGGCGCGGACAGCTGCGCGACTGGGAGATATTTAATCGCCCGAACCGCGGATTCTCACCCGATTATGCATTTCCTGCGATTTGGGTGAAGGCAGGCGGCGAGCCGCCGCTGGCCCGTGTCCTGGAAGCGAGAATTCTTCCTCCTTACGAGGGCGAGGATGGCCTCGGCTCCCGGAATGCACCTGGCCTGACCCGGCTGAAGACCGCCACGTTCACCGGGGAGTATCCGCTGGCGCACATCTCCTTCGAAGACGCCAAAGTTCCGGTCACCATCACCCTCGACGCATTTTCGCCCTTCATCCCGCACGTGCCGGATGACTCAGGATTGCCGGTGGCGGTACTGCGCTACAGGGTGCACAACCCTGGCCCCACAGCCGCGAAGGTCTCGATTGCGTTCTCGATCGACAATCCCGTGCTCAACGGCACCACGGGTATGTTTGCCAATGGAGGCCTGCAGGAGAAGAGAGTGAATGAGTATCGTTCGGATCCGCGCCTGAATGGCCTGCTGATGACAAATCCTGGCCTGGCTGAAGACGACCCACTTCACGGAAGCTTCGTCCTTAGCGCGATCGCGACTGCCGATGTTCGTCTGACGTACTGGCGAGGATGGCCGAAGGGCTCATGGTGGAACTCTCCCCTGCTGTTCTGGGATGCCTTTTCGAAGACCGGGCGGATGAACGAGGAACCGCCGGAGCGCAACAAGGTGGGCGTCCTCTGCCAATCGCGCACCATCCCGTCCGGCGGTGCCGGCGATTTCACGTTTCTGTTGGCCTGGCATTTCCCCAATCGAACGCCCGATTGGTGCGGCTGGAGCGCTCCTAAGGGAAGGGAAAAGACGGTCATCGGGAACTTCTATTGCACGCGGTTCACAGATGCCTGGGAGGCGGCGGTCTATGCAGCGCGTCATCTCGAGAGTCTTGAGCAGAAGACGCGGCAGTTCGCGGGGGCACTCCGCGAGAGCACTCTTCCGGCCGTGGTCCGGGAAGCAGCCAGCGCGAATCTCTCCACGCTGGCCTCGACAACCTGTTTCCGCACGGCAGACGGCGCGTTCCATGGTTTCGAGGGCAGCAATGATCGATTGGGCTGCTGCTACGGCAACTGCACGCATGTGTGGAATTACGAGACCGCGACGGCCTTCCTGTTTCCGTCGTTTGCGCGTTCGCTGCGCAAGGCGGCGTTTGGATACTCCGAAGACGAGGAAGGCGGCATCCACGCGCGCCAACTATTGCCCGACGGGCAGGCGCGCGATGGGATCATCGCGGCTGATGGTCACATGGGGCAGATCATGCACGCGTATCTGGACTGGCGCTTATCCGGCGATAGCGCGTGGCTCAGCAGCATTTGGCCGCGCGTGCGCCAGGCCATTGCCTTTGCCTGGGTGGCGAACGGGTGGGATCCGCAAAAGAGCGGCGTGACCACCGGCGTGCAGAACAACACCTACGACGTGGCGTTCTTCGGTCCCAATCCGCTGTGCAGCATCTATTATCTCGGCGCATTGCGAGCGGGCGAGCAGATGGCGCTGGCCGCGGGAGACGATACATCCGCGCAAGACTACAGGAACCTGTTTGAGCGCGGCCGCCAG
>DASSKX010000126.1:0-2121 GCA_035689925.1 Acidobacteriaceae bacterium | reverse complement strand
CCAGCTTGAACGCCGGCTTGGGAAGCTTCTCGAGCAATGCATGCGCCTTGCTCGTGTCCAGGCTCCAGTTGAGCACCTTCAGATAGACATCCATCCAGTGCCATGCCGCGTGCGGCTGCTTGCCGTGCGAGCGCAGGAAGTAAGCGGCGATCAGCGGGGTGATCATTCGGGCGACGAGAAGGCTCATCAGCACCGAGATGACGACGGTGAAGCCGAACGCCTTGAAGAACTGGCCGGAGATACCGGGCATCAGCGCAACAGGAAGGAACACGGCCACAATCGACATGGTGGTCGCGAGAACGGCAAGGCCGATTTCGTCGGCGGCGTCGATCGCTGCCTGGTAGGCGCTCTTGCCCATGCGCATGTGGCGGACGATGTTCTCGATCTCCACGATCGCGTCATCGACAAGGACGCCTGCGACCAGGCTGAGCGCCAGCAATGACAGCCCGTTCAGGTTGATGTCCATCATGTCCATGAACCAGAAGGCCGGGATCGCAGAGAGCGGGATCGCAATCGCCGAGATCAGCGTTGCACGAATATCCCGGAGGAACAGGAAGACGACAAAAACGGCGAGGATGGCGCCTTCTATCAGCCCTTCCATCGCCGAGCTGTACTGCGATTTCGTGTATTGGACGGTGTTGAAGATTTCGGAATAGTGGACCCGCGGATCCTCCTTCTGCATCTTGTGCAGTTCGTCCCAGACTTCATTGTACACGCTGACGTCTGAGGCGCCTTTGGCGCGCTGGACGTTGAAGCTGATCACCTGCTGGTCGCCAAGCTTCGCGATGTTCCGCTGCTCCGAATAGGCGTCCTTGACCGTCGCAATATCGGCGAGCCGGACCATTCGGCCGCCGGGAAGGGAAATCTGGGTCTGGGACAGATCGTAGGCCGTCTGCGCGTTGCCGAGGACACGCACGCCCTGTTCGGAGCCGGCGATTTCCGCGCGGCCGCCGGCGGCGTTGATGTTGGTCTGCCGGATCTGGTTGTTGACTTCCGACGCGGTAATGCCCTGCGCCTGAAGCGCCGCCGGATCGAGGATCACGCGGATCTCCCGGTCCACGCCGCCGTTTCTGCTGACCGCAGCAACGCCTGGCAGTCCCAACAGCCGCTTGGAAACGTCGTTGTCGATGTACCAGCTGAGTTGCTCCAGCGTCATGTCCGTCGTCTGGGCTCCGACGAACGCGATTGGATCATTGCTGATGTCGACCCGAGTGACCTGCGGCTCGAGGATACCCTGGGGAAGGTCGGACCGGATCTGCGCGACGGCATTGCGAATGTCGTTCACCGCGCGGTCGGTCGGCGTCCCGATCTGCATCTGGACGAAGGTGAAGCTGGAGCCCTCGCTGACCGAGCTGTCGATCTCGTCGACTCCGTTCACGCCTCGGATGGCCGATTCGACCTTCTGCGTGATCTGCTTTTCGATTTCGGTCGGTGCGGCGCCAGGCTGCACGATCTGGACCTGCACAGCCGGAAAATCGATGTCCGGATTGTTGGTGATTGTCATCCGGCTGAAGGCGATGATCCCAGCCAGCAGGAGGCCGATGAAAAGGACGATCGGCGGCACCGGGTTGCGGATGCACCAGGACGAGATGTTGCGGAAATTCATACGTCAATACTCTTCTTCTTTTCGTCGCCGATCAGTGCGCCGCCTGCGGTACCGGCTTCACCTTCTGCCCCGGATTGAGGAACGGCCCGGCCGAAAGCACCACGCGTTCCTGCCCGGTGAGGCCGGAAGCGATGGTCACGCCGGCATCGCTCACAGTGCCGATTTTGATGTTCCGCCGCTGGACCTTGTTGTCTGCGTCGATGACGTAGACGTAATTACCCTGATCATCGCTCAACACGGCACTCTGCGGGAGCAGCGGTGCAGTGGTGGTTCCCGCGCTGATCTTTGCATCCGCGAAGCCGCCGGGGCGGATCGCGGGGTTATACGGAACAGAAATCCGCACTTCTCCGAGCCGCGATGTCGGGTCGATGGTCGGCGCGACTTGCCACACGGAGCCGGTGAAGCTCTGCGGAGATCCAACCGGCGTGACGCTTACGGGCATCCCGACGTGAACGAACTGGAGATCCTGCTGCGATAGCTGCGCGCGCATTTCCATTTCGCCGCCCAAAGCCTCA
>DASSKX010000125.1:0-16597 GCA_035689925.1 Acidobacteriaceae bacterium | reverse complement strand
AGGAGCAGCACTGTGAGACGGCGCATTGAGTGCAATGGGTAGAAATGCAGAGTTCGTGAGGAGAAGACGATGATCGGCGCTCGTAGAGTGTTATTGGCATTGTCGGCGTTGGTAGTGGCGTGCACGGCGCAGGGACAAACGACTTATGAGCCAACGCTTGCGTCGCTGGACAGCCACCCGCTGCCGCACTGGTATGCGGGAGCGAAGTTAGGAATATTTATCCACTGGGGGCTGTACTCCGTGCCAGGCTGGGCGCCACTGTCACATCCCGAGCACGACTTTTCGAATCAGGACTACATCAAAAACAACCCCTACGCCGAGTGGTACCTGAATGTCATGCGGATTCCTGGCTCGCCGACACAGGCTTACCATGTCCAACATTACGGGGCTAATTTCGGCTATTACGAGTTTGCCCCTATATTCAACCGCGAGTCAAAGAAGTGGAGTCCCGACGAGTGGGCCAAAGTCTTTCACGATGCGGGAGCTCGTTATGTCGTTCTGACGACGAAGCACCACGATGGCTTCACGCTGTGGCCGAGCACGACTGTGAATCCGAACCCGTCCATTCCACTGAACGAGCGCCACGCGGAGCGCGACATAGTGGGCGAATTGTCGACGGCCGTTCGCAACGAGGGAATGAAGATGGGCCTCTATTACTCGGGCGGTTATGACTGGACCTTCGACTCTGGCCCGATTGAAACGTCAGCGGATTATCAAAATGTAAAACCGGAATCGCAGGCTTACGGCAACTACGCTTTCGCGCAGATTCATGAGCTAATCAATCGCTATCATCCATCCGTGCTGTGGAACGACATCGACTGGCCGAAGACCGGCAGGCCCATGCAGGTTGAGGCAGACTACTATAATGCGGTGCCGGACGGAGTTATCGACGATCGATTCGGAATCAAACACGCGGATTTTACTTCGCCTGAATATCAGAAGCTGGAGAAGATTAGCGAAAAGAAGTGGGAGGAGTGCCGCGGTCTGGGCAGGTCGTTTGGATATAACCGTGCCGAGGGCGAAGCGGAAACCATTGCTCCCGCCGACCTGATTTCTCTGCTGGTGGACATTGTGAGCAAGAACGGAAACCTGCTGCTGGACGTCGGACCGGAAGACGACGGGACCATTCCTCCGGTGCAGATGGATCGGCTGAAAGCGCTGGGCGCCTGGCTGAAACAGAACGGCGAAGCCATCTATGACACCGTGCCGTGGGAGCGCGCTGTGGGCAAAACTGCTGAAGGCGACGACCTGCGCTTCACGCGCAAGGGAAGCGACCTGTATGCCACGATCCTGGGCAGTCCGAAGGCGCGAACGGTGACGATTGTCGGTGTGGCAGCGCAGCCGGGCATGCCGGTGACCATCCTCGGCGATGCAAAGCCGCTGGACAGCAAAGGGGCCGACGGCAATCTGCAGGTAACACTGCCGGAGCATCTCCCAGGGCAATACGCTTACGTGCTGAAGCTGGCGGGCTACGCGCGATGAGTTCGATGACTCTCGCTGCTGAGAAGGGACCTTGATGGCAGCGGTACGGTTGGTATTGCCGCCGGCGGACATGAGGCAACCAGTACAGGGTCCGTCGGCGCCTCTTCACACTGATTTTCTCGGGGGGATTCGACCTGGCGGTTTAAGGAATGGCGGGGACGACGGGGCTCGAACCCGCGACCTCTGCCGTGACAGGGCAGCATTCTAACCAACTGAACTACGTCCCCTCGCCTTGTGA
The DNA here is from genome assembly GCA_035689925.1 of Acidobacteriaceae bacterium. Lineage (GTDB taxonomy): Bacteria > Acidobacteriota > Terriglobia > Terriglobales > Acidobacteriaceae > Palsa-343. The sequence continues at coordinate 14,877 of DASSKX010000125.1, read as the reverse complement.
AAGCCCGGCAAAGCATTGCGCTTCGCCGCCTTACGCCGTTCCTGCGCTGCGCGCCCGAACGGTTGGGGAACTGTCACCATTCCCTGTTCGGATTGTACCAGGAAAGGGCGGGGCGGGTACAGCGGGTGCCCGATTTGAACGATTGGCTGCGGGCGTCCTGGTTTGTTGCGGAGGAACGGCGTTTCAGCCGGCGCTCGGCGGCCTGGCGGCGTCGGTGAGGCGCTGCACGACACGATCGCGGCCCAGCAGAGCCATCACCGCGAAGAGGCTGGGAGCGACGGCCTGGCCGGTGAGGGCGACGCGCGACCCGTTGATGAGTGCACCGGCTTTGAGACCCTTTTCGGCTGCCAACGCGCGCAGCACCTCTTCTGCGGAGGCTTCCGTGAAGTCGGGCGCGGCGGAATAACGCGTCGCCAGTTCGCGAAGAAGCGGCGGCAGGGAATCGTCCGCCAGGAATTTTGTAACTGCCGCGGCATCGTATTCGAAGCTGTCGCTGAAGTAGGCGCGGAATAGTCCGGTAAAATCCTTCAGGCTGCGGGCGCGGGGCTTGAGCAGGTCGATGGCCGCAAGGATCTCCTCCTGAGTGCGATTCGGTGTGAAGTCCGCGGCACCCCATTCGGTCTCGATGAGCGGGAGCAGATGCTGGGAGTCGTAGGCGCGGATGTACTCGGTGTTGAACCAGGCCAGCTTGTCCTTGTCGAAGACGGCGTTCGACTTCGAGATGCCATCGAGGGTGAAGAGCCGAATCAGTTCGTCGGACGAGAAGATTTCGCGCTCTTTATGCACCGCTCCGGGCGACCATCCGAGGAGCGCCAGGAAATTGCGAAAGGCTTCGGGCACGATGCCCATGTCTTTGTAGGCCATCACGGAGGTGGCGCCGTGGCGCTTGGAAAGGCGCGTCTTGTCCGGCCCGAGGATGAGCGGCACGTGCGCGAACACGGGCAGGTCAGCGCCGAGTGCGCGGTACTGCAGGACCTGCTTCGGCGTGTTTGAGATGTGATCGGCACCGCGGATGATGTGTGTCAGCCGCATGTCGATGTCGTCGGCGACGACGCTCAGGTGGTAGGTGGGAATGCCGTCGGAGCGCAGCAGGACGAAGTCTTCGATCTCTGCGTTGGCGAATTCCACTTTGCCGAAGACGGCATCGTCAAAACTGGTTGAGCCATCATCGGGGACGCGGAAGCGGACCGCGCAGGGCTCGCCGGAGGCTTTGCGTGCCGCAGCTTTCTCTGCGCCGATCTGGCGACAGCGACGGTCGTACATGGCAGGGCCCGCTGCGGCAGTCGCTTCGGCGCGGCGCTGCTCCAGTTCTTCTTTTGTGCAGAAGCAATAGTAGGCATGGCCGACCACAACGAGCTTTTCGGCGGTCGCGCGATAGAGGTTCAGGCGCTGCGACTGGTAGAAGGGGCCTTCGTCCCAGTTGAGGCCAAGCCAGCTCATGCCGTCGAGGATGCCCTCAACCATCTCTTCCGACGAGCGTTCGAAATCGGTGTCTTCGATGCGCAGGATGAAGGTGCCTCCGAAGTGGCGTGCGAAGAGCCAGTTGAAGAGGGCAGTGCGCGCGCCACCGACGTGCAAATAGCCGGTGGGCGACGGCGCGAATCGAACACGAGGAGGATTGGGAGTGCTGTTCGGCATGAGCAGGACCAATCTCTGATCTTATCCGGTTTGCAAGGGTTCTTTAAGGATGCGCCGGCGGAGCCAAGGAGCACAGAGAAACAGGTGCGCCGCTGGTGCATCTCTCTTCGGAGGGCGCAGAGCGTGGTGTCATACACTGAGGATTGACATGAATCCACCCACGATTTGCTGCGTTCTTGTGTGCCTGTCGCTGAGCCCGTTGCTCGCGGGCGCGCAGAGCGCCACTTCGCACAGGCCGGCCACGGCGCCGCAAACGCATCATCCAGTCGAACATGTTCCTCATTGTCCGGTGCCGGCGCCGCAGCTTTCGCCGAAGATTCCGCCCACACCGGCGACGCTGGGGTGTCCGAAGATTGAATACGCGCTGACGTATCTCGATACGAAGATCGGCACCGGAGAACTGGCGCAGCCGCACAAGTGGTACACGGTGGCGTACACGGGATATTTGCCGGACGGCACGAAGTTCGATTCATCGTACGACCATCCGGATCGTCAGCCGATCACGTTCCCGTACGGCGCGCATCGGGTCATCCCCGGATGGGACACGGGCTTTGAGGGTATGCATGTCGGGGGGAAGCGGCGACTGTTCGTGCCGTACCAGCTTGCGTATGGAGAAATGGGGCGGCCACCGGTGATTCCGCCGAAGTCGGAGCTGATCTTTGATGTCGAGCTGATCAGCCAGAGCGATATGCCTCCGCAACAGCCGGCGATGCCGGGTCAGACTCCGCATCCGGGAGCGGCTCCGAGCGGCGGCACGCCTCCACCTGCGGGACAGGCGAATCCGCAGAGCACGCCGACGACTCCGCCGCCCACCTCGCAACCGCAGACGCATCCGGCGCCGGCGCCGACGCAGCCGCAGACAAGGCCGCCGGGGAGCACACAGCCGCAGTAATCCCGGCCAGAAACAGAAAGGCCCTGTTCCGAAGAACAGGGCCTTTGTATTTGATTCCACCGCGTTAGTTCACCAGCAGAACGCCTTCTGTCTTCTCCGCTCCTTCTTTTGCTACGGGGCGGTAGTAGAGCTGGTTGTTCTCAAGATAAACCTCGAGAAAAGCCGGACGCTCGTTGATGCCACCGGCGATGAGGGCTTCCGAGAGCGGATCTTCGACATAACGCTGCAGGGCGCGGCGCAGTGGACGCGCTCCGTAGCTGCGGTCGACCATCGTCTTCTCGAGGATCCACTTCTTCGCATCCTCGGTGACGGAGATGGTGATCGCCTTCTGCGCCAGGTTCGCGTTCAGCTGCTGCACGAGCAACTCGAGAATCTGGATCAGATCGGCATCCGTCAGCGACTGGAAGAGAATGATCTCGTCGATACGGTTGAGGAACTCCGGATTGAACGTTCGCTTGACTTCGTTCTTCACCAGGTCCTCGATCTTCTCCATGACCAGGTCTTCGCGGTCGCTCTGGAAGCCCAGCCCCTGCTTGCGCTGGAGGTGGCGAGCGCCGATGTTCGAAGTCATGATGATGATCGTGTTCTTGAAGTCAACCGTGTTGCCGAGGCCGTCGGTGAGCTGGCCGTCTTCAAACACCTGCAGCAGGATATTGAAGACATCGGCGTGCGCCTTCTCGATTTCGTCGAGCAGGACGACGGAGTAGGGCGACCGCTTTACGCGCTCGGTGAGCTGACCACCTTCCTCGTAGCCGACATATCCCGGAGGCGAACCGATGAGCTTGGAGACGGAGTGCTTCTCCATGAACTCCGACATGTCGAAGCGAATCAGGGATTTCTCGCTGCCGAAGAGGAATTGCGCCAGGGTGCGGGCCATTTCCGTCTTGCCGACGCCGGTCGGTCCGAGGAACAGGAAGGAGCCGATCGGACGGTGGGGTGACTTGAGCCCCGCGCGGGAGCGACGGATCGCGCGAGCGAGAGCGGAGATGGACTTGTCCTGGCTGATGACGCGTTTGTGCAACTCTTCCTCGACGCGCAGCAGCTTTTGCGTCTCCTCTTCCTTGATCGAGGTGATGGGCACGCCGGTCCACCGGCTGACGACCTCCTCGATGTCCTCGCGGCCGACGATGCCGGCGGTGGAGTCGTCGAGGTGGTACTTGTCGCGCAGTGAACGCAGGTTGTCGCGCTCCTTGCGCTCCTCGTCGGAATAGAAGCGGGCCTTCTCAAACTCGTGGTTCGCGATGGCGTTTTCCATGCGGTGCACGATGAACTTGATCCGCTTCTGGACTTCGGTGATCTCGTCGGGCAGGGAAGTCTGGCGCAGTTTCACGCGCGCTCCCGCCTCGTCGATCAGGTCAATCGCCTTGTCGGGCAGGAACCGATCCGAGATGTAGCGGTTCGAATGGGCGACGGCGAAGCTGATTGCGTCGTCGGTGTAGCTGACAGCGTGGAACTTCTCGTAGCGATCCTTGATGCCCATGATGATCTTGATCGCGTCTTCTTCGTTCGGCGGCGGGACCTTGACGGCCTGGAACCGACGCTCGAGGGAGCGGTCCTTCTCAATCGATTTGCGGTACTCGCCGGGCGTCGTGGCACCGATGCACTGGATTTCGCCACGCGACAGAGCCGGCTTGAGGATGTTCGCAGCATCCAGCGAACCTTCCGCGGAGCCTGCGCCCACGAGGGTGTGCAGTTCGTCGATGAAAATGATGGAGTTCTGATTCTCCATCAGCTCTTTCATGATGGTCTTCAGGCGCTCTTCGAACTGGCCGCGGTACTTGGTGCCGGCGACGATCAGCGACAGGTCCAGCGCCAGCACGCGCTTGTCAGCGAGGAAGCTGGGGACGTCGCCATCGGAGATGCGCTGCGCGAGGCCTTCGACGATGGCCGTTTTGCCAACGCCTGGCTCGCCAATCAGCACGGGATTGTTCTTCGTGCGCCGGCACAGGATCTGAACCACGCGCTCCAGTTCCTGATCGCGTCCGACAAGGGGATCGAGCTGGGAGTCCATGGCGGCCTGGGTCAGGTCGCGGGAGAACTCGGCCAGCAGGCTCGACTCGCGATTGCGCTGCTGCTGCGGGGCTTTCTCCTGCGTGGCACGCGCCAGCTCTTCGCGGACGGCGAGCAGCTTAAGGCCGCGCTCGTGCAGGATTTCCGACGCGAAGCACTTCTCTTCGCGCAGGAGGCCGAGCAGCAGATGTTCCGTTCCGATGTGCTTGTGCGAGAGGCGTTCCGCTTCTTCAGCGGCATAGGCCAGCACGCGCTTGCACTCATTGGAAAGCGGCAGGTCGACGGAGGTGGAGACCTTCTCGCGGATCGTGGTGTGACCCTCGATCTGCTTCCGAATGGACTCTACCGAGGCGTGCGAGCGAAGAAACCGGTTGGTCAGGGCTTTATCTTCGCGGAGTAGGCCCAGCAGCAGGTGCTCGGTCTCAATGTACGGAGAGCCGAACTGGCTGGCCTCATAGCGTGCGAAGAAAATGACGCGGCGCGCTTTTTCTGTGTAGCGTTCGAACATGTTCCCTCTGAGAGCCTCCAGCGGACCCGGCCTCCCCGGTCATTGATGCCGGAGCTGCGCGGAGCCATTGGGCCCTTCGTTCGTTTGAGCCTGTTCGTTCTTCAGGCTCCCTGCTGCCACTCTGCCTGAATCCAGGGCAAGTTTGAGTGGCCCCTGAGAGTGGTGCGCTCGTCCGCATCCATCCCGTTTTCCGGTCCGGCGCCGGGCTGCTTGTCCCAGGCGCCCAACCAGTTCCCTGCAAGCCTGCTTCCAACCTCGCGTGCTTAATCCGCGAGCGGGGAAACTCTTTCCAGACGGCCCTTTTCCAGCCGCAAAATCCTGCCACACCGACGCGCCAGCGCCGGGTTGTGCGTAACGATGACAGACGTCAGGTGGTGCGTTGTATGCAGGCGCTCAATTAAATCAAACACCAGATCGGCGGTCCGGTTGTCGAGGTCGCCGGTGGGTTCGTCGGCCAGCAGCACTCGCGGACGCGTCACGAGCGCGCGGGCCAGCGCAACGCGCTGCTGCTCGCCTCCGGAGAGTTCTCCGGCACGGTGCGTAACCCGATCGCCCAATTCGACTTCCTTCAACCACTGCTCCGCGCTTCTGAAGGCTTCCGCCTTCGCCTGGCCCCTGGCCAGCAGGGGCATCGCTACGTTCTCGAGTGCCGTAAATTCCGGCAGCAGATAATGAAACTGCCACACATAGCCCACCTCCCGATTACGGAAGGTAGCGGCCTGCCTGGCGCTCAGAGAACTCAGTTGAATTGAGGCGCAGTATACGTCACCCCTGGACGGGGTATCAAGCGCGCCTAAAATGTGCAAAAGAGTGCTTTTTCCTGCCCCCGACTGGCCCACGATGGCCAGCATTTCGCCTTCAGCAATGTCGAGGTCCAGCCCGTCAAAAAGTACCAGTCGTCCTCGGCCTGTTGTGTATTCCTTGCTGAGATCCCTGACGCTGATAACGATTGGATGGGCTTCCCCCGCGGAAGGACTCAAACCGGCGGCGGAGACCTGGCTGCTGGTGAGGGCTCGCTTCGGGAGGGGACCCGTTCCGGGAGAGTCCATCTTCAGTTCCGAGCCGGGGACGGGTTCCATACCTACCTCTACCACCGAGGTCCTGAAATGGGAATAACCATTTCAGTCCATTGGACGCACAAGTGAGGAAAACGGGACACGTGGGTGCCCGCGCCGGAACATTGGTGTCGCATGGTGGCGTTCGGCAGGTCACAACGGGGCGGTGACTCGGTCAGCGCGGGTGAGCTTCAGCCAGCAGATCGGCGAACTCCGGCGTCTCGCGGAGAGCCGCAAAAGCTTTGCTCTCCGTCAGGCGGCGTTGATCCCTGAATCCCTCGTTGATGGCTTTCCGGAGCCAGGGTAACGCAGCTTCCGGATGGTCGCTGCCGGCGCGCAGTTCGGCAATGCAGAAGTCGATGGAGGCGCGTTCGCGATCGGCGGTCCCACCCTGCACGATTTGCTGATTCTTCAGATCGAAGACTTCGACGTCGAGCGCAAACGCCTTGCGATAGGCCTCGGCCGCGCGCCGTTTTGCCCTCGGCGAAGTACGCGGTTCCCAGATTCACAAGGTAGACCGCAGAGCGGGGCGCGAGAGCTAATGCTCGCTGGTAGTAGTGAATCGCGGTCTTGTATTTCCGCTCGGCGAAGTAGGTTGCGCCGAGGTTGTTGAGAGCATCGGCGTAGTTCGGATCCAGTTGCAGGGCTCGCTGGTAGTTGCTGCGCGCTTTGCCAATTGCGAGCAGATGATGCCAGGCGATCCCGGCCTTGTTCCAGAGGACTGCGTTCATCGGCCCGCGGCTGTAGACGTACGTCGCCTCAACGTAGCGGTGCTGATTCATCAGCAGGTCACCCAGTTCTTCGGGCGCCATTGAGGCGAGGGCGGTCTCGAAGGGGACCTCCTGAACGGCGGACTGTGCGTGACAACCGGACCAACAGAGCAGCAGGAGGACGGTCCAGGCAATTCGCCTGACGGCGAGCGTGCGGCGCATAAACTACTCCTCCGCGTGCCCTCGAAGAGGAGAGATGTAGTCGGAGCGGGCGGGGTGGCCGGACCGGGTTTCACGAGCCGGAAGCTAGGTTTCACGCGATCATCAGATTGGCTTCGGGGTGCCGCTGAGGTGGAGGATCGTCCGCTCCTGCTGCAAGGCGGGACGCGAAAAACGGCCGGAGTGAGGCTGGAAAATCCGCGCACCTTCACTCCGGTCCCCAAAGGCTGGATTCGTGCCGCTGATCGCGAGGCTAGTGCTGTTTCTCTTCGGCCATGAGCTGGGCAAACTGTGCCGTCGTGCGGAGCTGCGCAAAGGCCTTTTCTTCCATGACTTTGCTGCGGTCCTTAAAGCCTTCGTCGAAGGCCTTGCGCAGGTACTCCACCGCCAGGTCGAGTTTGCCCGACTGGGCGAAGAGTTCGGCAATGCAGAAGTCCTGCTGGGCTCGATCCACGCGATCACTTGGCGCGGGGACGAGATGGCTGGTGTCTGAGCCGAAGACGCCGGGATCAAGCTGAAACGCCCGCTGATAGGCTGCGAGCCCATGCCTGTAGTCCCGCCGCGCAAAGTAGGCCGTGCCCATGTTGGCGGCGATGACGGCGTTATCGGGCATCAGCTTGAGCGCCTTCTGGTAGAGGCGGATCGCCTTCTTGTAGTCCCTTTTGGCGAAATATGCCGCGCCCAGATTGTTGAGGGCTTCCGGATAATCCGGACGAATGAGCAGCGCCTTCTCGTAGTCCTTTCTGGCCAGATCAACCGCCGAAAGGTGCTGGTACGCGATGCCCATCTTGTTGAGGACGACTGCGGTCTGGTTCGCCTGGCGGTACGCTTCGACCGCCTCGAGATAGCGACCGCGCGCCATCATCAGATCGCCACGTTCTTCCGCAGGAAGCGAGGCCAGGCCGAGGGTGGCCGAGGCCTGAGCAGCAATTTCCGCGGCCGGCAGAGGGCGGGGGCAGAGGACGCATCCTGTGAGGAGGAGGGCAGGAAGCAGGAATCCGGGGATCTTCCGCATGGGGGCCTCCCTGATCTTCTGCGGTGCATTGTGCGCCTGGTGAGTGGCAGGTTGCCATAGCCAGTGACAATATTTTTTGCCTGACCACCGGCAGCTCGGAGAGGGCTTCGCGGAAGTTGTGACGCACCAGAGTCATAGCTGGTACCTAAAAAGTAGCTTGCCTGGCGCAACAAATGAGGTAGAGTCCGGATCAATATACACAGCGAGCTTCTTCAGCCGGAACCGGAGAAGCGAATTCGATGGAGCCTCTCCACCCCGGCGCGGGAAGAAGCGCGGAGGAGAGAATGATCCCCGAACGGCACCCCCTGCGCCAGCTGTTTCACGAACTCGTTGCTGAGTGCTACTCGACCCATTCCGGAATCGAAGATCCCGAACTGACCAGCTATATCGGCGATCTGCTCACAGATTTTTCTGCTACCGAGAACCTTTACCGGATCCGCGACGCTCAGGGCCGTCCGGTGAAAGCGATCCGGGAGATGGTGGTCGCGGCTGACCCGATTTTCGGTGCGGCCTCATCCTTCGACGAGGAGCGGGAGGTGCGGCGCCATATCGGCGACTATGCGCTCTTTGCTACGGGGATGTATCCGGAATCGACGCAGTTGTGGCGGCACAGCGGGGAGTCCAGCTTTATCGAGATGGTCCGCACGGGCAAAGAAAGCTATTACATCGTGTCGCAATTCGATTTGTTTGAGTACAAGGAGGAAGCGCCGCTCTTCGGACGCTTGTCGGAGGAGTTCGAGCGCTGCATGTACGGTCTAAGCCATGTGCGCGAAGAGCTGGGCAAGATGGGTGGGATGATTCAATAGGCAGTTCAGTCCTCCCGGTCGTGCCGGCGTTGGCTAACTCGCTACATACCCGCGTACCGCATCGGCGATTACTCAAGAACCGGCTCTCATTACCGGAAAGCGCCCCCGCTCCGCGAGGTTTGCACTTACACTTCGTCTCAGGTAGCAACAGCCGGCGATTCCCGTTCGTTGGCTTCCGCGGCGAACTGCAGAACGGACGCTGATGCCGCGCCTCCGTTCCCCAGGGAGCAACTCCTCATCGCTGGCAGCCGACCCTGGCCGGGGCTGCCAGCTTCGCGGGTGAGTTTCACGCCACCAAAGCAGCGTTACTTCCGGGATGTTTCGGCCAGCCCGATCCGGAGCAGAATCGTGCCGGAGTCGGTCTATGGGCACACTTGCACTCGTCCTTTCCTTTCCAGCTATGTTTGGAGCACTGCTGCTCTGGGCTACGCACGGGCACACCTCTGATGCGGACAACGAGGACCTTGGAGTGGTGGGAAAGGATCACTAGCTCGCTGGGGTGACCCCGGGTTCGGAGGCGGCGGGATTCGTGTCGAAAAAATGAGGGGGGATCGAGCAACTCCGTGATTCCATGAGCCGAAGCTTGTGGGATTAATCCAGGTGTTATTGACACATCAGTAACGCGAGCAACGGACCCCGAGCATGTCGCCGGCTCAGCTAAGCTGAGGCGTGGCTCCTCCGCCCCCCATGACACGGCGTGCGATGCTGCGGGTTTCCGCGCTTGCCGCCGTGGGCACGCAGGTGTTGGCCGCGGAGCAGCGGCGGACCCGGTCGCGGTGCATCGATTCGCACGTTCATGTGTGGGCGAACGACCGGCGGTTTCCGTTTGCGGCAGGGGCGAAGGTTCCGGGGGGCGACTTTTCGGTCGAGCGGCTGATCGAGCTGATGCGCGCGAACCGCGTGGACCGGACGGTCATCATCCAGGTCATCCATTACAAGTGGGACAACGGCTATTTGCTCGATGTGCTGCGGCGGTATCCGGGGCTGTTTCGCGGCGTCTGCCGGGTGAATCCGGAAGACCCGGCCGCGCCGGACACGCTGGCGCACCTGACCGAGCAGGGATTCCGGGGCGTGCGGCTGAGCCCGGCGGCAGGGCCGGAGGGGGACTGGATCCGTGGACCATTGATGCGTCCGCTGTGGAAGCGCTGTGCTGCGCTGCGAGTGCCGATGACGCTGCTGATCCCGGTGACGCGGCTGCCGGATATCGTGCCGCTGCTCGATGCGAATCCGGATCTGACGGTGGTCATCGATCATATGGCTGATTGCCCGGTGGATCGCCCTGACCTGCTGCGGCTGCTGCTGGACCTGGCGCGGTATCCGCGGCTGTTCGTGAAGATCACGCACCAGTGGTCGTTATCGAAAGAGCGGTATCCGTATCCGGATGTCGAGGAGCAGGTGAAGAGGATCTACGATGCATTCGGCGCGGACCGGCTGATGGCGGGAACGGACTGGCCGATCCGGCTGGAGTTGCTGGATTACGCAGGGCGGCTGTCGCTCTATCGGGAGCACATGAAGTTCTTCACGCCGGCGGAGCGGCGGATGATTCTGGGCGGGACGGCGGAGAGGGTGTGGGCGTTTGCGTGAACGGCCTGCCCCGCCGCATTTCGGATCCGGGTTATAACTGCGCAGTGATAGCCCGACAAAGTGGTTGACGGGCTAACTTGCTGCGGATACGCTTGGCCATCCTTTCAGAGCCACCGCGAGATGCAGAGCCTGCGATCGTTTCTTTCCTTCCTGTATGGATTTGTGAGCGCGTCCATTCTGTTGGCCATGTTTCGGTCGCCGAAGCTCCTGTTGCATTTCCCGGGGCCGACGTGGGAGGGGCATCGCGCGATGGGGTGGATTGCCTGGGGCTTTCTTCCCGCGATCGCACTTCTCTTCGGCGTGGCTTCGCTGACGTACTGGCTGCGGTGGCCTACGGCAAAAGCCTGGACGCTGGCAGTAGCGTCGGTGAATGTGGCGACACCGTTCCTGCTCTCATGGTTGCTGTCGCAGTATGGAGATGCCAGCGCCCAAAGCATCGTGAATGGGGTGAAATTCACATTTCTACTCTTCGTGCTCGGGGTCCTGGGTTTTGCCGCTTTCTGGAACTGGAATCGGTCGTCGGACAAGCTTCAGGATGTACGTCCAGCACGCGTCGCCGGAGATGGCACTCATCCGACCGTCGATAAGCTGTTCTGGATTCTCGTATTCGCGGGGTATTTCGCGGGGATGCACTGGTGGGGGCGCTGGGCGCACACGGCTGGCTTGCCGTCACAGAGCGTGATTCCCAGTTACATCGGTGTCTTCATCGCAGAACTGGCGGTCGTTCTGGTGCATGAGGCGGGACATGCGCTCTCCGGCATGGCAATGGGGATGAAGGTCTGGGCCTTCGTCGTCGGGCCATTTCAATGGAGGATCGTCGGAGATCGCTGGACATTCACATTCCGTCCTGCTCAGTTCTTCGCGACCGGAGGGTCCACGGCGGTGGTTCCCACCGATCCCCATCAGCCGCTGTCTCGTGATATCCCGATGATTTTGGCGGGTCCGCTGGCGAGTCTGGCCGGTGGGCTTGCTGGATTCTGGATGGTGGTGAGGGCGCCTGGTCATGCGTGGGCGTCGTGGTGGGAGTTGCTGGCGATGTTCACCACGATCTCGCTGCTCGCGTTTGTGGGCAATCTGGTGCCGTTCCAGACTGGCACAGCACACTACTCGGACGGCGCGCAGATTTACCAGATTCTCTCCAGCGGACCGTGGCGCGACTTTCACCGGGTGCTGCGTGTCGCAGGTGCGACTCAGGTAACGAATCTGCGGCCGCGCGACTACGACATTGCGGCCATCGAGCGCTCCGCCAGCGTGATCGGCAGCGGAGTGCGCGGTTTCATGCTTCGCCTGCTGGCACACTCGTACTATGTCGACAGTGGCCAGCCCGGCGCGGCTTCGCTCGCCATCGAGCAGGCTGAGAGCGTGTATGAGGAATGCGCGGAGAAACTGCCAGCGGAAGGACATTACTCTCTGGTGACAGACGCCGCGTTGCAACGGCGCGATGCCGCGCGAGCGCGGCTGTCGTGGGATCGCGCAGAGGCGAAGAAGCCTGGTTTGCTCAACGGTGACTATTGGATGGCGCGCAGCGCGCTGGCGTGGATTGAAGGAGACCTGGACGAGGCACGATCTGCATGGGCGAAAGCGGACGAATACCTCCGCGGCATGCCGCACACCGGAGCGTACGAATTCGACCGCGACTGCCTGGCTGCGCTCAAGAAGACGATTGATACCGACCCGATCGTGCGTACCCCGGAATTGGCTGACTCGCTCAGGGGCTAAAGCGCAGGAGTTTGTCTGCGTGAGCAGTATTCCAGCGATCAGAACAGAAGAGTACGATCGCTGCGAGGCGGTGATGAGACGGCTTACCCTTCTTCTGCTGCTCGCCTGCAGCGGTGCTGCGGTCGCGCAGGAACCGTGCCAGTTCTTCAGCGATGCGGCACGCGAAGCCCTGACGCAGGCGCTGGAGGCTGCTGCATCGTGCCGGAAGGCGGCGGCGGAGTTTGATCGGTGCCGGTGGGGATCGAGCGCAGACGCCGGCTTCGGGTCGATCGTCGTGAATAAGTGCCAAAAGGAACTGCTGCCGAAGCTGAGTGAGACCGGCAAGGCGAATTTCGAGCATGAGCGGTATCTGTGCTCGTACGAGTACGCGAAGCAGCAGGGGACGATCTTCATCTCGGAGGAGTGGCACTGCCACGTGGACACAGCCGCCAGTTTTGCCGGGGACCCTACGATTGCGGATCAGCCGCCGGCACGCGCCAGCTTTGACTGCGGCAAGGCGCAGAGCGCGATGGAGAGGGCGATCTGCTCGGATCGCAAGCTGGGCGATGCGGATATCGTGCTGAGCCGCTCGTTGCATGCGGTGATCAGCGCATTGCGGCCGCCGGAGCGGGCGGCGTTGATGAACCAGCAGCAGGAGTGGCGCGCCGGAGTTCCGAAGAAGTGTCGCGTGGGAGAAGACGAGATGTCAGCATCCTCGCGGAGCTGCATGCGGAAGGAATTCGAGGCGCGCTTCCAGGAACTCGACGCGTGCTCGGTTGGCGAGACTGCGGCGTGTCTGAAATTGCCGAAGGCTGGGATCCAGCAATAACAGCAGAACGCCATTTCGCTTACGCCGGATTCGCAACCCGGTGCGCAGCCGGTTGTCTTTCGCGGCTGAATGTGAATACTGGGAACGGTCTTTGTCAGCAGTCAAACGTTCTCGCGGAAAGAGGGCACGGTGTTCACATTGGGGAAGTGGGCGGCGGTTGTGACGGCAACGTTGTTCGGGACGGGAATCACGGCGTCGGCGCAAGGGCGGGCAGTGCCGGCTCCAGTTGAGCTGAGCAGCGGCTGGCAGCTACAGGACAGCGGCAAGGTTCCCGATGCAGGCGCGAAGGTATCCACGAAGGAGTACCAGCCGCAGGGATGGATGGCGGCGACGGTGCCGGGGACGGTGCTGACCAGCCTGGTGAACGACGGCGTCTATCCAGAGCCACTGTATGGCGAGAACAACCGCAGCATTCCGGAAAGCCTGAACAAGACGCCATGGTGGTATCGGACGACCGTCACAATTCCTCGCGACTATGCGCATCGCCAGGTGTGGCTGCACTTCGATGGCGCGAACTTCTCGTCCGACGTGTGGGTGAACGGGACCCAGGTGGGGACGATTCAGGGGGCGTTCATCCGCGGGCGATTCGACATTTCGAAGCTGGTGCGAGCGGGCGAGCCGGCGGTGATTGCGGTGCGGGTTTCGCCGCAGCCGCATCCGGGAGAAGCGCACGAGCACACGATTGCGAATGGGCTGGGCAAGAATGGCGGCATCACGGCGATCGACGGACCGACGTTTCTCTGCACGCTGGGATGGGACTGGATTCCGGGCATCCGCGACCGGGACACGGGGCTGTGGCAGAAGGTATGGCTGTCGGCGAGCGGGCCGGTGCTGGTGGAGGATCCGCTGGTCAAGACCGATCTGCCGCTGCCGGACATCTCGTCGGCGGATGTGACGGTGCAGAGCACGCTGACGAACACTTCGGACAAGAAGGTGAGTGGGGAACTCGAGGGCAGCTTCGGCGATGTGCACTTTACGCAAAAGGTGACGCTCGCGCCGAAGAGCACGCAGACGGTGACGGTGGATCCAAAGACTGTGGCTGCGCTGCATGTGCAGAATCCGAAGCTGTGGTGGCCGAACGGGTACGGTCCGCAGAATCTGTATACGCTGCATTTGCGGTTTGTGGAGCACGGGAGCGAGTCCGACGCGCGGGACACGACGTTTGGGATTCGCAAGATCACCTACGGCGGGATGGATGCACTGACCATCTCGGTCAACGGCGTGAAGGTGTTCATCCGCGGCGGCGACTGGGGGCTGGACGAGGCGATGAAGCGGATCCCGCGGGCGCGGCTCGACGCGGAAATCCACATGCACGCGCTCGGGAACATGAACATGATCCGCAACTGGGTGGGGCAGAGCACGGGCGAGGACTTCTACGACCTCTGCGACAAGTACGGGATCCTCGTGTGGGATGAGTTCTTCCAGCCGAATCCGAGCGACGGGCCGAATCCAGATGATCTGAAGGTGTATCTGGCCAACGTACGGGACAAGATTTTGCGCTTCAGGAATCATCCGTCGATTGCGCTGTGGTGTGCGCGGAACGAGGGGTATCCACCGCCGGAGATTCATGAGGCACTGTCGAAGATGATTCCGGAACTGGATCCGGACCGGTTGTATCAGCCGAGTTCGACCGCGGGGCGCGGGGTGATTTCGCACGGGCCGTACTACTGGCGCGAGCCGGAGGCGTTCTATGTGCCGGATGCGCCGTTCAAGACGGAGACGGGCAGCGTCTCGGTGCCGACGATTGAGTCGATCCACGCGATGATGCCGGAGAAGGACTGGGAGACGATCAACGACGACTGGGCCGAGCACGATTTGGCAATGGGCGCGCAGCACGGCGATACATATCCGTATGTGATGGCAGGGCGCTATGGGCGCATCGCGAACCTCGCGGACTTTGTGCGCAAGGCGCA
>DASSKX010000124.1:0-2315 GCA_035689925.1 Acidobacteriaceae bacterium | reverse complement strand
CCTGCCGGAAACCGGCAAATTGTCTAAGAAGGATTTGGAGCTCTTGCGGGAAGCGAAAGAGTTTGTGGCGGGACTGAAGTCTTAGTGCACCGGGTGACCTGCTGCACACGCACTGGCCCGTTACCGTTGCTTCCTTCCGGACCTGGCGGGGTTGGCGGGATTGCGTCGCGCAGGACCCGGCACACCTGTGATGATAGCACCGCGCGACGGGAGGAAATTCCGTACCTGATGGAGGTCATCTAGTGCGCCGCCGGCTCCACAGTCCACACCGGACCGCCCTGATAGAACGGTCCGGCCAGTCGAACGAACGATGGCACTTTCTCATCGCTCACCCAGACGTGAATGTCGGCGGGTTGCTTCGCCAGAAGGGGAGCCAGGAAGCCGACCATGCCGTGCAGTTCCGGGTGAAGGACAAATTCGTTGGCGCGCACGGGCGTGCCGTTGGGGTCCTGTTCGGCGGTACCATGCGGGCGAACGCTGATGCTGACGACCATCGGTCGGATCGCCACCGCTACCCACGAGACTCGCATCTCTGAGGCGCCGGGAGGGAAGTTCTCTACCAGCAGAGGCATGATGCCGTTGGCCAGATCGCCCGGCAGGTCGACGGTCGCGGTCCGGACGCGGTCTTTGCCGAAGTGCTTCTCGTGCCAGATGACCTTCTTTGACGGGACGTCCACCACGATGTCCATCGAAGTGGGGAAAGCCGGCCCCTTCTGCACGTGGTGATCGCTGATCAGGCGGAACACCCCCGACTGCGTAAAGACTGCCTGCTCATCGTCCAGCGAGCCGTCGAGAAAATGAAATGTCAGCCGTGACTCGACCAGGTCTCCTTTGATCAGGGCCGTCTCTTCGGCATGGGCCAGAAGCTTACCGTTCGGATCCCTGAGCAGAAAGGATTTGTGCATCGGTTCCTGCTTACGGCGGACGGAAACGTCCTCGCCGCGGGCGGTGAAGACCGGGATAACGAACAAGGCAGCGACAGCCAGGAAACGGTAGAGCGGCGAGGGAATGCGCATCGGCAGAGGGGAGATTCCGCTGTGAACGACAACAGCAGCGATGGTAGCGGATGCACGCCGCGTGCCGCCAAATCGGCCGCCGGGGCTGATCCCACTCCCGAGCCGCTAAAATAGAGATTGTGACGGATTTGCTGGAGATAACCGACCGCCCCGCCGAGACCAGGACGAAGCCACGAGTGGGTTTTGTGTCGCTGGGCTGCCCCAAGAACCTGGTGGACAGCGAAGTGATGATGGGCATCCTCGATCAGGCAGGCGCCCAGATTACGGGGCAGGCCGAGACGGCGGACATCCTGGTCGTAAACACCTGCTCTTTCATCGACAAGGCCAAGCAGGAATCCGTCGACGCGATTCTGGAAATGGCGCGCCTCAAGACCGCCGGCTCGGCGCAGAAGTTGATCGTCGCAGGCTGCCTGGTGGAGCGCTACCGCGACGAAATCCGCAAGAACATCCCGGAAGTCGATGCTGTCGTCGGAACCGGTGAGCTGGAATCGATTTTGGAGGCCGCGGGATTGTCGCGACCGGCGCCCGCTGTTTCGTCGCCGTTCAACATCCTCAGCAATGGCCAGGCGCAGGTACGTCCTGGACGCGAGGCGCTCTCCGGGACCCATCAGCCGGAGACCTTCCGCCCCGAAGGCGATCGCCGCGAAGAGCAGGGCCGCTTCTCCCGGGCCGACTGGGACGGCGCCACTGTCGCGCTGCCGCAGTACCTTTACGACCACACCACGCCACGCCTGCGCACGACCAAAGGCGCCTCGGCGTACATCAAGATTGCCGAGGGGTGCGATCACCCGTGCAGCTTCTGCGTGATCCCGAATCTGCGCGGCAAGTTCCGCTCCCGCCGTTTCGAGTCCGTGGTCGCGGAAGCCGAGCGGCTCGTCGCCGAAGGCGTGCGCGAGATTACGCTGATTGGCCAGGACACCACCTGCTACGGCGAGGATTTCGGGTTGAGGGATGGCCTGGCGGAACTGCTTGATCGCCTGGCGCGGATCGAGGGGCTCACCTGGCTGCGATTCCTCTATGCCTACCCGAATCGGATCACCGGCAAGTTGCTCGAGACGATCGCGAAACACGAGAACATCTGCAAGTACCTCGACGTTCCGCTTCAGCACGCCTCCGCGCCGGTGCTCAAAGCGATGAAGCGTGGGGGTGGGGCCGACATTTTCCTCAAGACGATTGAGAAGGTCCGAGCCGCTGTTCCTGGAATCGTACTGCGCACCTCGTTCATCGTCGGATTCCCAGGGGAGACCGATGCCGACTACGAAGCACTGTGCGACTTTGTCGCCGAAGCGAAGTTCGACT
>DASSKX010000123.1:0-2263 GCA_035689925.1 Acidobacteriaceae bacterium | reverse complement strand
GGGAAATCCGGGGATCTTCACCGGCGCGGTCGCACCGTGAGAAGCGTTGCGGAACAAGATAATCAGACCCTCTCCGCTTCGGGAGAAGCGCGCGAAACCATCCCATTGGTCGGCACGAGGCTGACGCCACGCACCGAGAGGAAAGAACGACTGGTTCAGCGGAACCTCGTCGCGCAAAGCCTGGTACCGGGCGATCCAGTGCGCGTAATGCGCACGGTCCTGCGGGGAGAGCTTGCGGAAATCGCCAAGCAGCAGCGGCCAGGAGCCCATCTCAGTTGCAGCGCGCACCCGCCACGAACCTGACTCGCCCTGAAGATTACCGATGAGCATCGACTCTGCGGGAATCGCCATGGCGCGCCGGTCGAGCAGCATACGGGCAGCGCGCGGGCCGGCGTCCGTGCCGGTTCGATCGGCAACGTTGCTGATCCAGTCGAGATCGGCGGCGCGGAGCAGGCCATAGTCGATGAGGTGCTTGCCTCCCCAGAGCTCAAAGCTTTAATCGATGAGCAGGTGGGGGAAACGGCGGTGCAGCCCATCCGCAATATATGTAAGCGCCTCATAATCGCGCGGGATAACCTCATGATCGGCCTGGGTGGCAGCGTGTTCGCCGCCGGGCCCGTAACAGCCGGGCTGCTCGCCGTAGGTGTTGAAAGCGGTGGTGAGGTCCAGCTTGACGTAGCTCAACGCGTAACGGCGAACGAGATCGGATAACCGCTCCAGCGCGTCGTTGCGATACGACGAGGCGAGATTCATCTGCACCATACCAGCCATGTACCGGACGTTGCCGTTGCGGTCGTGGCATTCCCACTCCGGGTGCTGCGATACAACGGTTGCATCGGGGCTGGCGACGGCCATCGGCGACCACAGGCCGAAACCCATTCCGGTTTGCCGCGCGATGTTCGCCAACGGCGCAAGGCCCTGCGGAAAACGATCCGCATCGACGGCATTGCCCCCGCGCTTCTGCTCCCATCCGTCGTCGATGACAAATAGTCCGAAGCCGGCATTCGCGACTGCATGCTCCACTTCAGCGAGCTCCGGCGCGCCAATCTTCGCCTCAAATGGTTCCCAGTCGTTATACGTCCAGAACGGCGTGGGAAGGGGGCGTGCGATATTCGCCAGGACGTACTGCGGGATCAGCCAGTGCGGATCCTGTGCCGTTCCGCGCTGGTAGAGGACGAACGAGACGGCGGCGGTGGCGAATATTTCTCCGGGACTGAGCGTGCGCTCAAACGGGAACAGGTCCGTATCGTACATGGCATTGACGCCGGGCTCCCACTGGTGCCATTTGCCGATGACACCAACTTCCGTGCGGCGCAGCACGCCGGGAACTTCACTGAGGACGCCGACGCCATCTCCGGTTGCGGCGCTCTCGAGCAGGATGGCGACATCATCGCTGCGGCCGGTGAAGAATATTTCTCGCGGATCTTCGCCATAGCCGCCGAAGGCCAGCAGATCAGCAGGCTGGGCGGGTGCAATCGGTTCGCATGCAATCGAGAGCTGACTGAGCACCGCCGATTGCGCGGCATCGTTGCGGATGGAAAGGAACTGCCGTATGCCCGTCGCGCCAGCGGGGAGAATGTAATGCACCGCGACATCGACGCGGTGATCGCGCGACGCGAGGCTCAGATCCAGATGATGTGCTCCGGCGGAATCGGTGGTCTCCTCTGCGTGCGCCACGGTGAACTGCGACGGTGTCGCGGTATAAGCACGGCCGTTCATGCTGAACCGGAACTCGCGACAGTAACTGTCCATCGTTTGCTGCTGCGGGTCGATGAACTCCTTCCGGTCTATAAGGTTCTTCCAGCTTTCGGTGATGAGACCGTGATCGGCGTCGAAGGTGATGGTCCGGCTGACGATTCCGTTCGTCAGGGTCCAGCGGTTCGGAGCTGACGCATTCTTCTGGGCGCATGCGGCGCTGACGGCAACGGAAAGCAGAGCAGCAGCAATTCGTGTCAAGGGAGTCCTGCGCATTCGCTCACCGGGGTATTTGATATTGAAACCAGTCGAAGTCGGCGGGGCCGACGCATCTCTTGCCGTTACCGCTGCTGTACATGCCGATATAGGCGCCGCTCCAGACTGCGGCTACTTCGCTCGAAATCAGGCGTTCAAGCCCGGTGCCGAGTAGTTTCCAGTCCCCCGCAGCATCGGCGTAGTAGAAGCTGTACTTCTGCGGGTCGGAGTCGATGCGAAGACGCACGGGTCCGGTGCTTAAGGGAGTCTGCGCCGCGATCTGTTGCAAGTCGCCTGCCTCTTTGCGCAGCAG
>DASSKX010000122.1:0-6331 GCA_035689925.1 Acidobacteriaceae bacterium | reverse complement strand
GCGGCTCGCCCCCAGCGCCATGCGCATCGCGAACTCGCGCTCCCGCGCCGCATTGCGCGCCGAAAGCAGCATCGCGATGTTCACGCACGCGATCACCAGCACCAGCGCCACCATGCCCATCAGAACGTGCAGCCCGTCGCGGTAGTCCTTCGCCTGCGTGCCCAGCCCGCGCGCGGGAATCATCTCCAGCTTCAGGGGAACGCCGCTGTTCCGCCGCGCATCTTCGCCGCTCAGCGTCTCCAGCGCCGCGCGCGCAAACACCGGATCCATGCGCGCCGGCGCCTGCGCCTGCGTGACGCCGGGCCGCAGCCGCGCCATCAGCATCAGGCACCACCAGTTCGGCTTGCCGTACAGCGAATTCGTCGTCGCCGGCACGCCCCACGCATTCAGCTCCGGCCGGCTCTGCAGCGGAATCCACACATCCGTCGCCACCCCGCCGGACTCCACGCCGTAAAAATGAGGAGCCGCGACGCCCACCACCGTCAGCGGCACGCCGTTCACATAAATCGCCTGCCCAATCACCGCGGGACTGCGCTGGAATCGCCGCGTCCAGTACCCGTAGCTCAGCACTGCCACCGCGGAGTGCCTGTCCTCATCGGCCGCCGTGAATCCCTCGCCCGTGGCCATGCCCACGCCCAGCGCCGAAAAGAAATTGCCGCTCACCTCATCCGCACTGGCCTCCTCGGGCGTGTCCCCAACGCGCACGGCGGCCTTCGCAAACGACAGCGGCACGTACGCGATCACATCCGAGAAGACACTCCGGTCCTCGCGCATGCGCCGGTACACGTTGATGCCGTAGGTGGCCAGCGGATTCCCCGTGTTGCCCACGCCGGCCGGCATGTTCTGGTGCGTCAGGTAGAAAAGCTGTTGCGCATCCCGCACCGGCAGCAGCCGATCCAGCGCCGCGTGCATCACGCTGAAGATCGCCGTGTTCGCCCCGATCCCCAGAGCCAGCGTCACAATCGCCGTCAGCGCAAATCCCGGCGACTTCCTCATCTGCCGCAACGCGTACTGCAAATCCGCCAGCATTCCCTGCCTCCGGAACCGCTCCCGCTGCTGAGCCCTGTGCCCTGATCCCTGTGCCCTGTCTACTCCGTCCGCAGCGCCACCATCGGATCCACCGCCGTTGCCCGGCGCGCCGGCAGAGCCGAAGCCATCGCCACCATCACCGCCGTCAAAACCACGGCAATCGTGAGCGTCACCGGATCCCACGTAGCGACCCCGTACAACTGGCTCCGAAAGAAGTGCGCCAGCCCCACCGTGCCCGGCACGGCCACCAGCACTGCGACAGCCGCAATCCAGGCCATCTCCCGCACCACCAGTTCCACCAGCGAGCGTCGCGACGCTCCCAGCGCCACACGCACGCCGAGCTCCCGCGTCCGGCTCTGCGTCGCGAACGCCAGCACGCCATACAAACCCACCGCCGCCAGCAGCGCTGCCAGCACGGCAAATCCCATCGCCAGAATCGCCAGAGCGCGCTCGTTCGACGCGCTTCCGTCCACCTGCTCCTCCATCGTCCGCAGGCCATTGACCACCAGCGTTGGATCAAGTTCGTGCATCGCGCTGCGAATCGCCGGCTCCATCGACGCCGGCGGGCGCAGCGTGCGCACGTAGAGGTACAGCCCGCCCGGATGCGCGTCCTCCAGATACGGCCGATAGGCAGCCGGTCCCATCGCGGTGCGCAGATTCATATGCTTCACGTCGCCCACCACGCCAACAATCGTCGTGTCCGGTGCGTCGCCGTCTCCGATCAGCCGCCCCAGCGCGTTCTGCGCGGAGCCATAGAACCGCTGTGCCATCGCCAAATTCACGATCGCGACCTTGGGCGCCCCTGCCGCATCGGCCAGCGTGAAGTCGCGTCCCGCCAGCAGCGGTTGCCTGAGCGCGGCAAAGTACCCCGGCGTGATCCACGGCGTCTCGAAGTGCAGGTTTTCGCCTTCGACCGGTTTGTGCCCCTGCAGCACGAAACCGCTGATCGCCTGATCGCCCGCCAGTTCCGGATCCGATGTTCCCCCCGCCGTGACCACGCCCGGAATCTGCCGCAGCCGATCGACCGCCGCCATCGCCACCTCGCGTGCCTGCTTTTCGCTGTAACCCGACCGCAGTGGATCCAGTGAAAACACGGCCAGATGACTCGTCTCAAATCCCACCGGCTGGTCGCGCAAATGCTCCAGCGTCCGGACAAACAATCCCGCCCCGCCCAGCAGCAGCACGCTCACCGCGATCTGCACGCCCACCGCAGCCTTGCGAAAAGCCTGCGACTGTTTTGAAGCAGTGCCCGTGCTCTGTCGCAGCGATCCCGCCAGATCCGGGTTCAGGTAGTGAAACGCCGGAGCCACCGAGAACAGCACGCTCACCACCACCGCCACCGCCAGCGCGAACAGCAGCACCCGCGCGTCGAGAGCCGTCGAGTACGGCTCCGCGCCGGGATCGCTGTTCGTCATGATCCGCACCAGGATGCGCGCCAGCACCGGCGAAAGCGCCAGGCCCAGCAGCCCTCCGGCCACACCGAGCAAGCCGCCCTCCGTCAGAAGTTGCCGGATAATCCGGCTGCTCTTCGCGCCCAGTGCATAGCGCATCGACATCTCGCGCACGCGCGCAGCCGAGCGCAGCAGCAGCAGCGTGGCCACGTTCAGCGCGCACATCGCCAGCAGCAGGCCGACCATGCTCAGCAGGATGATCAGCGGCGTCTGCAAATCCATTCGGTCGGGCGAAAACCCGCGCGAGTCGTCCACAACATCGATCGTGGCTTTCTCGACGTATCTCTCTTTGAACTGCTCTGAT
Source organism: Acidobacteriaceae bacterium (assembly GCA_035689925.1). GTDB lineage: Bacteria > Acidobacteriota > Terriglobia > Terriglobales > Acidobacteriaceae > Palsa-343. Next base: position 3,547 of record DASSKX010000122.1, on the reverse strand, counting down.
TTTGATTTGTAGAGTGTCAGTTCCTGCGCGCGCAGCCCGCGCCACAGCGGCAGGAGGCTGGCCTGCGCCTGGGCTCTCGTCATTCCTGGCTTGAGCCGCGCCACCAGCGTCAGCCACAGCGATAAATGGTTTTCGAGGTTCTTCCGCGGCGTCGTCCAGGGCATCGCGATCTCGCACATCGTCACCGGCACGAAAATGCCCGGCCGGGAACCGCCAATCGCTGTATGAAAGTGCTCCGGAGCCACGCCCACAATCGTGAAGGGATACCCGTTGATCTTCAGCGTCTGCCCGACGACATCGCGCTCCGCCCCGAAGTGCGCTCGCCAGTAGTCGTAACTCAGCACCGCAACCGCGTTCGCATTCTTCTGCGTCTCATCCGCCGCAGTGAACAGCCGCCCCGCCGCAGGACGCAGCCCCAGCACCTGAAAGTAGTTGCCGCTGACCACTTCAGCGTCTTCCACTTCTGCGGTGTCATGCCACGAGACGCCGACCGACGTCCTCACCGTCGCGAGCATGCCGCTGAAGACCTGATTCTTATCCCGCAGGTCCTTGTACATGGGATAGGAGTAGTAGTCGCCCATCTCGCCGCCGAACGCGCTCATCGACCCGGAAAAACTTCCGTGCCACTCCGTCCGTACCAACTCCTGCGGCTTCTCGACCGGCAACATGCGCAGCAGAACCTGATCGAACAGCGTGAAGATCGCCGTCGTCGCTCCAATGCCCAGCGCCAGCGTCACCACCGCCGTCAGCGCAAATCCCGGCGACTTCCTCAACTGCCGCAGCGCATATCGCAAATCGGCCAGCATGATCCCTCCCGACCCAAAAATCCAAACCGCCAGTCTTTTAACGTGGAACACACCTGGGGTATGCACGGAACCGCAGTTCTCCTGCCAAACCCATCTCGATGTGTGGATTGCAAAACCGAGACTTACACTGCCGGCCAGCCACCGCGCCTGTCCACTACCGCGCTCAGCTGTTCAGAATCGGACAGGAAACCGCAACGCACTCACCAGCGCCACCAGTCCTGACTGCCGACTGCCAGCTGCCGACTGGCTGTGCCCTGCTCCCTATTCCCTGCTCTTCCCCCGCTTCAGCTCTTCCATCAGGATGATCGCCTCAGCAATCTCCCGCAGAGGCTTCCGCTTCTGCCGGCTCTGCTTCTGCAGCATCAGGTAGGCGTCTTCTTCTGAGAGGCTCAGCTCGCGCTGCAGAATGCCCTTGGCGCGCTCCATCACCTTGCGCGTCTCCAGCTGATCGGTGAGGAGCGTCTTCTCGTACTCCATCCGCGCCAGCTCAACCTCCGCGCCCACCAGATACCCGATCATCGTGATCAGCTTGATCTCGCGCTTCGTGTGGTGATGCGGCTCGCGGTGCTGCACGTTGATCGCCCCCACCAGCTTGCCCCGGCACAGGATCGGCACCGCCAGAAACGCCTCGAACCGGTCTTCCGGCAGCCGCGGGAAATGCGCAAACCGCGGATCGGCCCACGCCCTCGCCGGCAGCGCCACCGTCTGCTTATGCTCGGCCACCCAGCCCGTCACGCCCTGGCCCATGTCGATCGCCATGCTGTCGACCACGTCTTCGTGCGGATTCTTCGACGCCCGCAGCACCAGCCTGTCTTTCTCCAGCACATACAGAAAGCACGAGTCGCACCGCACCGTCGCCGTCACCATCTCGACCACGCGATCCAGCACCTCGTGGAACGGATCGGCCGCAGCCATCCTGCTCCCGATCTCATGCAGCAGATCGATGTCGCTGGCTTCCTCGGGCGTGCGCACCATCTCGTTCAGGGCTGGACCTCCTGCGCGATCCGCTGCCGTCTCTTCATTTGTCGCGCTGTTCCCTCAGACTAATCCAAAACTCCCGCACCCGCGCATCGTGATAAGTAATCGTTATCCCGCCCATGGCCTCCCTGGCATGGAATCAAAATGAGAAGGCCCCCATGTCCGTCCTGCGCGGCCGCGTCGTCTCCGGCGTCGGCAACTTCTCCTTCTGGATCGACAGGCTCCGCGACCACTACGCCCGCAAGACCGGCATGCAGCTCTTCCCCGGCACACTCAACCTGCAGCTCGACGAGCCCTGGTCCCTGCCGCCGCAGCGCATGCGCCTCGAAGCCCAGGAATACGGCGGCTCCGTCTCGGTGAACCTCGTCCCCTGCACCATCTTCGGCCGCCGCGCCTTCATCCTGCGCACCGACGCCAATGAAGAGGGGCGCGGCCATCACCCGCGCACGATCATCGAGATCGCCACCGACGTAAAGCTGCGCGACGAATACCACCTCCAGGACGGCGACAGCGTTGAAGTCGAGGTGTCCCAGCCATGAGCCAGTTCCTCGCTTGCATCGCTCCCTAAGCGCGCTTCCGCGCCTCCCCATTTCCGGACACGCCGTCCGCATCCGGACACACCAGGCACCCGCAGCGCGCGCCAATCGCAAGGGAACCGCCACATTCCGCTCCGCGTATCTGGTCTTTGAATTGCTCTTTCATCCCATTCATTCCTCACCGAGGAGCAGGGACATGTCCGTAACGCGCGATCTTCGTCTCGCCATTCGCCATCTGCTGAAGTCTCCGGGATTCGCCGCCACCGCCGTCCTCATGCTCGCGCTCGGCATCGGCGCCACCACCGCGATCTTCTCCATCGTCGAAGGCGTCCTGCTCCGCCCCCTGCCCTTCCCGCACGCGGACCGCCTCGTCGTCCTCTCCGACACTATCGCCGGAGCCGAAATCGGCGGCGACAACGAAGCCGGCGTCACCGCCACCGACATCGTCAACTACACGCGCGACACGCACAGCTTCACCGCGCTCGGCGGCTATCAGGGCGCCATCTACGAGCTCTCCGGAAACGGCGAGCCCGCCAAGCTCTTCGCCACCCGCATGACCCCTGGCGTCTTCGGCGCCCTCGCCGTGCCGCCGCTCCTCGGCCGCGTCTACACCGCCGACGAGGATCAGCACCACGCCCAGGTCGCTGTCCTCAGCTACTCCGCCTGGAAAGATCGCTTCCACGCCGACGCGAATATCCTCGGCCGCAAAATCCTCCTCGACCGCAAGCCGTACGTCGTCATCGGCGTCATGCCGCGCAACTTCGAATTCCCCCTCGACGCCGGCCGCATCACGCAAAGTCAGCTCTGGGTGCCGATGAGCTTCGATCCCACCGAACTCACCGGCGCCGCGCAGGCTAACTGGGGCGATCGGATGGTCGGCCGCCTCAAGCCCGGCGTCACGCCCGATCAGGCCCGTGAAGACGCCAACCGCGTCGCCATCGAGACCATGCGCGGCTATCCCGCCTTCATGGCCAGCCTCAAAATCTCTCCCATCATTCGCGGCCTGCAGGACGACACCGTCCGCCGCGCGCGTCCGCTCGTCCGCACGCTGTTTCTCGCGGTCGCGGTCGTGCTGCTCATCGCCTGCGTCAATCTCGCCTCGCTGCTGCTCGTGCGCGCGATCCGTCGTCGCCGCGAAATCGCCGTCCGCCTCGCCCTCGGCTCCACCGCCGGCACGTTACTGCGCCAGACGCTCCTGGAAAGCCTCGTCCTCAGCATCACCGGAGG
>DASSKX010000121.1:0-5070 GCA_035689925.1 Acidobacteriaceae bacterium | reverse complement strand
ATCGGCAGCGGTGGTCTTGCGGTGTCTGTGGCGAAGGCCTGTATGGGCGCTGAGATCGGAGCGGTGATCCGGATTGGGCACGGGCAGCAGCGCGCGCAGATGGTGGCGTTGGAGATGCTGTTCACCGAATCGGCGAGCGCGGTGGTTGTGAGCTGCGCGCCGGAGAAGATCGCGGAAGTGAAGGCGATCGCGGAGCGCCGTCGATTGTTTGCGCTGGAGATCGGCAGGGTGGGTGGCGGAGCGCTTGCGATCAGCGTCGATGGAGTGCCGGTGATTTCCGCTCGGGTGGAAGAGATGAAGGCGGTGTGGTCGGGCTCGCTGGAATCGCACCTGACCGAAGAGGTGACCGCGTGACGCGGCGGCTACTCATGGAGGGCTTGGGTGCGCATGACGAGTGCGGCAATGCAGGTCCTTCGACTGCGGTCGCTGCGCGACCTTCGCTCAGGATGACAGCGGTTGAGGACGATCCGAAGCTGCGTGAGGAGTGTGGCGTCGTTGCCATCCATGGGCATCCGGATGCTTCGCGGCAGGCATACCTCGCGCTGTATGCGCTGCAGCATCGCGGGCAGGAGTCGGCGGGGATTGCGACGGCCGACGGCACGCATCTGTCGAACATCAAGGGCATGGGGCTGGTGTCGGAGATTTTTACCGACGATGTGCTGGCGCGGCTGAAGGGCGACATGGCCATCGGGCACACGCGGTACTCGACGACCGGCGACTCGGCGCTGCTGAACGCGCAGCCGATTCGGGTCGAGTCGACCAAGGGGCTCATCGCGATCGCACACAACGGAAATCTGGTGAACCTCGGGAACCTGCGGGTCCACCTCGAGCGCAAAGGGGCGTTCTTCCAGACCACGTCGGATTCCGAGATTATCGTGCAGCTGATTGCACATTCGCATGCGACCACGCTGGTGGATGCGATTGCCGATTCGCTGAGCCAGGTGGAAGGCGCGTTTTCGATTGTGATGATGACGCGGGACCGCGTCTTTGCGGCGCGTGATCCGCATGGGTTCCGGCCGCTCTCGATGGGGAGGATTCCGAATCCCGAAGGGCCGGACACGGTTGTGTTCGCGTCGGAGACGTGCGCGTTCGATCTGCTGCGCGCGAAATTTGAGCGCGATGTGCTGCCGGGAGAGCTGGTGATGGTCAGCGCGGACGGCGTGACTTCGCGGCAGTTCGCGCCACCGCAGCAGTCGAGCTGCATCTTCGAGCACGTCTACTTCGCGCGGCCGGACAGCAAGATCTACGGGCGATGGGTGCAGGAGAGCCGCGAAGAGATGGGGCGGCAGCTGGCGCGGGAGTCGCACGTACCGGCGGATCTGGTAGTGCCCGTGCCCGACTCGGGCGTGACGGCGGCGATCGGGTATGCGGCGGAGAGCGGCGTGCCGTTCCGATTTGGGCTGATCCGCAATCATTATGTCGGACGGACGTTCATCGAGCCAGAGCAGCGGGTGCGCGACTTCGGCGTGAAGCTGAAGCTGAATCCGGTGCGGAATCTGCTGGAGGGGCGGCGGATTATTTTGATCGACGATTCGATCATCCGTGGCACCACCAGCCGCAAGATCGTGCGCATGGTGCGCCAGGCGGGGGCGAAGGAAGTGCATCTGCGCATCAGCTGCCCGCCGACGATTTCGCCGTGCTTCTATGGCGTGGACACGCCGCGGAAGTCGGAGCTGATTGCCGCGAACAACACCGTCGAGCAGATTCGGCAGTTTATCGAGGCGGATTCGCTGGCGTATCTGTCACTCGACGGGCTACGAAGAGCGTGCGACGGCGGCGAAGGGAATACGTATTGCGTGGCCTGCTACACCGGCGATTATCCAACGCAGTGGGTGGATGTCGAGGATATTTTGCCCGCCACGGCGGCGGCGCGCTAGGCGGCGTCCTCTCTGGTCCTGACATTACGGATGCTTTTGTCTTTGGCCGCTTCGGCCAGATCGTAACGGTTCTGGAGATTCAGCCAGAACTGGGGCGAGGTCCCGAAGTAGCGTCCCAACCGCAGTGCGGTATTCGCGGAGATACCGCGTTTGCCGCGCACGATGTCGTTGATGCGGGGAGGCGGGACATCGAGTTCGCGCGCCAGTCGCCAGGCGGAAAGCTGGAGGGGTTGCATGAACTCCGTCTTCAGGATCTCTCCGGGATGGAAGGCAAAGGTCTTCATAGCAGTTCCTCAGTGATAGTCGGCAATCTCGACTTCCCAGGCGTTGCCGTCTTTCCAAACGAAGCAGATTCTGTATTGGTCGTTGATGCGGATGGAGTGCTGGCCTGATCGGTCTCCTTTCAACTTCTCAAGCCTGTTGCCCGGAGGAGCCAGCAGCTCCTTCAGTTCAGTTGCGGCATCCAAAATCGCCAGCTTCTTGCCGGCCGACAGCCGCAGCGAAGCAGGAAATCTGCGGCTCTTTCCTGTCTCCCAGAGCAGCTCCGTATCGCGATCCCTGAAGCTGATGATCAATGCTCATTGATAACGCGTTCCGTTCATATTGTAAAGCGTTATGTTCCCGGGCAGCGTATACGGCGGTACTGTTTTGGGTTCCGGCGGGTGAAATCCGGGGCAGCTCTGCGCGGCTCTCGCGCAACCTCCTCATGCCGCGATGCTTCCCAATACGATGAAGGGAGAACGTTCTATGGCAACCAGAAAAAGTTCGTCCTCGCATCGGTCGTCGGGAGGCAGGAAGTACAGTCCGCGGGCCGGCGAAAAGGTACGCGAAGAGATGCACGAAATGAAGCGCGGGAAACTGAAGAGCGGGCGCAGCGGCAAGAAAGTCACGAATCCGAAGCAGGCCATTGCCATCGGGCTGTCGGAAGCGCGGCGCGAAGGCGCGAAGGTGCCGAAAAAGTCGCGCAGCAGCAAATCGCGCTCGCATCGCAGCACCAGCCGGAGCGGGTCCTCGCGTTCGCACTCCAGCGCATCATCGCGTTCGCATCGGAGCACGTCGCGGAGCGGGTCGTCGAAGTCGCGGAGCAGCGGGTCCAAATCGCGGTCGCGGTCGCACTCGAGCGGCAGCCGGCGGAAGAGCAGCTCGCGCAGCCGCTGAGTTGTCTTAAGGAAGGAATGGTCCCTGGGTGACGGTGGTCATCCAGGGATTTCTGTTTTCGGGCTTCCCTGCTTTCCCGCTTTCCGGGCTTCCTGCTAACCTGGAAGGGTCCCCATGGTATCCAGCACACCCGAGCTTTCCGCGCGCGGCACAAGGTTTGTGCGCGCTTGTCTTCGCCAGCCCGTCGACCGCACGCCGGTGTGGTTTCTGCGGCAGGCCGGGCGCTACATGCGCGAGTACATGGAGGTGCGGAAGCACCACTCGCTGATCGAGATCTGCAAGCGGCCGGAGCTGGCGGCGGAGGTGACGATTACGGCCGCCGAGAAGCTGGACGTCGACGCGGCGATTATCTTCGCCGATCTGCTGCTGCCGCTCGAGTGCATGGGGCTGGCGTTCGAGTTTCAGGCGGGCGAGGGGCCGGTGATTCATCATCCGCTGCGGACGGCGGGGGATATCGACGCGCTGGTGACGACGCGGGCTTCGGAGCTGGGGTACGTGGGCGAGGCGATCGAGAAGGTCGTCGCGCATTTTAAGGATCGCATCGGGATTATCGGGTTCTGCGGCGCGCCGTTCACGCTGGCGAGTTACATGATCGAGGGCGGCGGCTCGCGCAATTACATCGAGACCAAGACACTGATGTACCGGCAGCCGGATGCGTGGCGCAAGCTGCTCGACAAGCTGTGCGCGGTGCTGCGGGAATATGCGAAGCAGCAGGTGGATGCCGGCGCGGATGTGATCCAGATTTTCGACAGCTGGGCGGGCGCGCTGGCGATTCCCGACTATCGCGAGTATGTGCTCGCTGCAACGCGGGCGCTGGTGCGGGATGTACAGGCGCTGGGCGTGCCGGTGATTTACTTCGGCGTGGATACGGCGAGCCTGCTGCCGGCGATGCGCGAGACGGGCGCGGATGTGCTGGGGCTGGACTGGCGCACTCCGCTGGATCAGGCGTGGCGCGCGCTGGACTACAGCTGCGCTGTGCAGGGGAATCTCGATCCGATCACGCTGTTCGCCGAGCCGGAGCTGATTCGCAAACGCGTGCATGGGATTCTCGATCAGGCAGGCGGGCGCGCGGGGCACATCTTCAACCTGGGGCATGGCATTGTGCCGGGGACGCCGGTGGAGAATGTGCAGGCGGTGGTGCAGTTTGTGCGGGAATACCGGCCGCTGGACACCAAGCATGTCTGACGCGGTGCTGCTCGTGGCGCACGGCACGCCGGATCGCGTCGAGGAGATTCCGGAGTACCTGTCGCGCGTGACGCAGGGGCGTCCGCTGCCGCCGGCGGTGGTGGAGGAAGTGAGCCATCGCTTCTCGATCATTGGCGGGAGTCCGCTGACGCCGTTGACGCTGGAGCAGGGGCGCTTACTGCAGCAGGAGATCGGAATTCCGGTCTACGTGGGCATGCGCAACTGGAAGCCGTACATCGCGGATGTGGTGCAGCAGATGCGAGCCGATGGCGTGACGCGGGCGGTGGTGATTTGTCTGGCACCGCAGAATTCGCGCACGAGCGTGGGGCTGTATCGCAAGGCGGTGTTTGCGGCGGCGGGGGATGCGCTGCAGCTGCATTTTGTGGAGGACTGGGCGGAGCATCCGCTGCTGGCCGACGCCTTTGCGGAGCGGCTGCGGGCGACGCGCGATGCGTTCGGTGCGGAGGTCCCGGTGCTGTTTACCGCGCATAGTGTTCCCTGCCGAACGGTCTTGTCGGCGCCGCAGACGGATGCAAGCGCGCCGGTGCCGCCGCCGGATCCGTATCCGATTGAGGCGAAGCAGACAGCACGGCTGGTGGCGAGCCGCATTCCGGGGCTGACGGAGCGGGAGTGGTTCTTCGCGTTTCAGAGCCAGGGAATGTCGGGCGGTCCCTGGCTGGGGCCGACGGTGGAGGATACGCTGACCGCGCTGCATGCGCAGGGCGTTATGAAGCTGGTCATCCAGCCGATTGGGTTCCTGTGCGATCACGTGGAGATTCTGTACGACATTGATGTGGGATTCAGGGAGTTGGCGGAGAAGCTGGGGATGACGATTCGGCGGCCAGAGTCG
>DASSKX010000120.1:0-2417 GCA_035689925.1 Acidobacteriaceae bacterium | reverse complement strand
CTCGCCGAAGGCGCCGGCCACCACCCCGATATCGATATCCGCTATAACAAGGTCCGTCTCGCCCTCGTCAGCCACGACGCCGGCGGTCTCACCGAGCGCGATTTCGACTTGGCCGCCGCCATCGACGGTCTCACCTAAGCCGCGCAACCAAGCCAATCCACGCCGCAACTTTTACTCCGATTCCTCGTCTGGTATTGCAGGCGGCCGGTTCGATTCGGCTGCGGGCTGACGAAGATTTGCCAGTGTTTTGCGGTTCCAGAGCACCACCGCCAGCCCGCCCAGCAGGGCCGAGCCGGCGACCAGCCAAACGGGCCGGAGTCCGGCAATGCGGGGTTGGTGGGTCTCTTCAGAGGTGGGTTTCAGGTCAGGAGAGTCGTTCATGGCTTTTGGCTGTTGCGTTGTAAGTAGTTGAAAAATGGTGAATGCGGCCTGATCAAATATTAATTTGTGTAGAAAGCTTGCACTTGAGGGCCATTTTGGTTACAGTATTTGGAAAGAGGACGGAACGAGTTTTCGCCCTCCCTCTGATGAAAAATAATATGCCGCGCGGTGGCTGTGGCAGGCATCAGAGCTAGAGAAGAGTTTAAGCCGGAACCGGGACCGAGAATTCCCGGCTGGCTTCAAGTTGCGTCACTGGCCTCCCGGCACGGACAATCAAACGTTCGTGCCGTTTTTTTTGGTTTTTTCCAGCCCTCCCAGCCGCACCTCGCGTTCCCGAGCCGCCGCCTGGTACCATAGCTCTTCGGAGATCCCTGTGCTGAAACGTGTCCTTGCCAGCCTGGCGGTGGCCCTGCTGGTCGCTGCGCTCTACTCGATCCCGGTCAGCATCATGCCCAGCCACGCGGTCCATGCACAGTGGACCGATCCCCAGGCCGACATCCCCGCCTTCCACGCCCAGGCGCCCGCCAAAGGAGAGGCGTTGCCTCCCATCCTCTCCGGCCCGCAGCTCACCGGCCCCTTCTTCCGCGAGAAGTGGCAGGTTGAGGTCTACCGTGAGGCCGCCCAGATCCCCAGAGTCCTCTACCAGCTTCCCTGTTACTGCCGCTGCGATCGCGCCCTCGGCCATACCAGCCTGCACAGCTGCTTCGCGAGCACCCACGGCGCCATCTGTTCCACCTGCGCGAAGGAAGGTGCCTACGCGTACGAGAAAACGAAGCAGGGCTGGACGCCCAAACAGATTCGCGCCGGCATCGAGCACAAGGAATTCGAGTCCATCGATCTCGATTCCCTGGGCAGGAGCTAGTCCGCGAGGAGACTGCCGCGGCTCGCAGTTGAGCCGCAGCTGAAAGTTGCCCCAATCGCACGCGCGATCTTCTGTTCCGAATCACTCATGCTGTCATTCCCCCGACATCTCGCGCGTCTTCTGTTGCTGCTCGCCGTCCCGGCAGTCACGCTTGCCCACGGCGCGCGCCATTCCGGCAAAGCCATCGTCACGCCCTGCAGCGGAATCACGCTTTCGGCCAGCTATCTCGCGGACGTCGCTCCAGACCACGGACCCGGCTTTCTCTTCCGGATTGAGAACCACACTGCGCACGCGATTCGCCTCGCGCAACCCGTCCCCTCCAGCGCGCACTGGTACGCGCGCGTCGGCAAGCGGTGGCTCTGGCGCTCTTCGGCCGGACGCGGCGGCGCGCTCGTCGATGCGCTGCGCGAGCGCGGCCCCATGTTCGCGTATCGCCCGAATACCGCGCCCGCAGATCCGCAGTACCTCATCGTCCCCGCGCACGATGCGCGCCAGTGGACTGAGCCGATGCTGCACAACGATGCCATCGCCTATCGGCCCAGCTGTCCCATGTGCAACTACCGCGGCGAAGACGATTACCAGGCCATCTTCGCCTATGCGTATCTGCCGGGCGACGCGGAGCATGTGCCCAATCTCCTGCAGTGCGGACTCCGCTCCGCGCCCGTGCCGATGCCGCCGCACAGCGCGGCCGAGCTTTCAGGCTCGCACTAAAAATTTGCGCGACACTGCATCTCGCCTTCGCACGCGCTCGTCTCTCTCCCAGTTCGAGCGGAATCCGATCCTCTGAAGCCAGGTCGAATCGCAACCGCTTCCCCAAAGGCGGGTTCCACAGAGACAACAGGGAGAAACGCAGTATGCAAAGCAAAGTCGTAGCCATGGCACTCAGCGGAATTTTGGCGTTTGGCGCCACGTCCGCAATCTATGCGCAGGAAACCGATACACCGCAGCAGCAGGGATACCGGGGCCATCACGGCCGCATGAATCCCGATGCGCAGTTGCAGCACCTGACCAAAGCGCTGGACCTCACGCCCGATCAGCAGTCGCAGATCAAGCCCGTTCTCGAAGCGCGTCAGCAGCAGATGCAGGCGCTCTTCCACAATGACTCGCTCTCGCGCGATGATCGCCACACGCAGGCGCAGCAGATCCGCACCGACACGAACACCAAAATCGAAGC
>DASSKX010000119.1:0-3332 GCA_035689925.1 Acidobacteriaceae bacterium | reverse complement strand
TCTCCAGGGTGGTATTCCGCGCCAATTCCTGCGCAACGGTTACGTTCCACTGCCACGAGTTCGGAATAAATCCACCAGTGTGCTTGCTCGCACTTGGCGAAACCGCCAGATTGCCTAGCGGCGGGGCCGTATCCAGCGGGCGGGCTGTATTTGCATTGATTACAAACGGAGCATTGTTCGCCAGCCTTTGCGCAAGCCCCACTGCCTCGCGAGTAAAGAACTGCCCGGCGCCGAAGCGAAGCGCCGTCTTGCCATTGCCGAAGACATCCCACGCAAAGCCCAACCGTGGATTGGGCAGGAACTTCGCGCGATTCGTTGTCAGCGCCGCGGTGCCCACCACTGGATTCGTCTGGAGCACGCCGTCAACAATGGCGTAATTCGCCGCCCTGCCCTGCGCCTCGTTCCAGCCGTTCGTCGACTCGCCGCGGAACCCCGCCCGCAATTCGAAACGAGGCGTTATCTTCCAGGCATCCTCGACAAACCACGCGGCCTCGAGCGAGCGCCATCCCAGTTCCGTCGGCGCGGGCACGACCGTAAAGGTGGCGACAGTCCCCTGCAGGAACGACTTCAGGGTGCTGAACGACGCCTGCCCGTACTGATTCTGCGCCAGCATGTCATTCGACTGAACGCGCTGCAGCCACACGCCCGTCTCCACCTGATGCTTCCCGTGCGACCAGTACACGTGATCGTCGAGCGTGAAGAGGTTGCGCGCGGTGCGATTGTTGCTGCCGGTGTTCGCGCCCGCACCGGTGATCTGCGAAGCTCCATTCGAAGCTGTGCTTCCGGCGATCACGATCGCGCCAATCGGCTTGCCGGTGACCCATCCCGGCACGTCACCCGGAGCCGTGCCCGTAAAGAAATAAGCCGCCCTCGAATATCCGAACCGCGCAATATTCAGAAAGCCCGGCGAGAAGGAGTGCTGCTCCTGGATGCTGGCCACCTGCTCGCGCAGGCTCTCATCCACCAGGCTCAGCGGATTCTGTGTCGGCGTGTGCGCCGAGGAGTCGTCCACTGTGTAGACGCCGAACAGCAGATCGCGCCCGCTCAGGTTGTGGTCGAATCGCATCGTCCCGAAGTCCTCGGCAATATGCTGCTTCGGATGGCTAAACGCCTCCGCGATCCCGCTCGACTTACCGTTGGCCAGCAACTCCGGCCCGTTCTGCACAGGCCACAGTGCCAGCAGCGGAGCCACCGCGGCATTCACTCCAACGTACTGCTCCTGTCCGGTCGAATCCGGCAGATAACCTGCCCGTGCCTGGTTATCCGGAACCAGCGTGACGGCGCTCAGCCCCCAGTTCTGGCGGAATCCCTCGTAGTTGCCGAAGAGGAACACCTTGTTCTTCCGGAGCGGCCCGCCGAGCGCCGCGCCGAACTGGTTTCGCTGGAATTCCGGAATGCGCGCCTGGTCGAAATAGTTCCGCGCATCGAGCGCGCTGTTGCGCAGGAACTCAAAAGCCGACCCGTGCACCGAATTCGTGCCCGACGAGGTCACGATGCTCACCTGCGCGCCGTCGCGCTTGCCATAGCTCGCGCCATAGGTATCCGTCACCACGTTGAACTCGCGCACCGCATCCACGCCCAGCAACTCGCCGCTTGTGCCGCCCGGCGTCACGTTGATCAGCGACGCTCCGGTGTACTCAATGCCGTTCAGCAGGAACAGATTGTCCTGCGGTCTGCGCCCGCTCACCGAGAACATGTTGCCCACTGACGAATTCGACGTCCCAACGCCGCCGGCGCGCTCCCCAGTGGAATTGACGGCTGATGGATTCAGCGTCAGCAACTCGTCGTAGCTGCGCCCGTTCAGCGGAAGTTGCTTCACCTGCCGCTCGTCGATGAGTCCCGACACCTGCTGCGTCGTGGTGTTCACTGCCGGAGCCGCCGTGCTCACAACCACCTGCTGCTGCACCTCGGCTATGGGCAGCTGAAATGTCAGGTCCAGCGTCTGCGCAATGGCCAGAGAGACGCCATCGCGCTTCTGCGTCCCGAACCCGTCGTGGGAGACTGCGATCGAATACACGCCGACCGGCAGCGACGGCGCCGAAAAGCGCCCATCTCCGCCGCTCGTCACCGTGCGTACCGCGCCGGTCTCCACGTTGCGCACCGTCACGGCCGCGTCCGGCACCGCCGCGCCGGAGACGTCCTCGACCGTGCCACTGATGGTTCCGCCAACAATCTGCGCGCGCAGCGGCATTCCCGCCGCCAGGATCGCGGCCAGCAACACGCCCACATACACGCTCGTCTTCTGCAGTCTCACAGCAAGCTCCTCGAAAGTTCTAAAGGTGAAACGGAATTGCGGGGGAAGGCCCGGCGAGGCTACGCGCAACAACAGCGCGCGGCCGCGCGACAGAGGTGACAGGAGACGAGGCAACGCTCGAGAGGAAGATGCATGGGTCGACCCTCAATGGGTTGGGGAGGCCCGGAAACACAAAACCCGCGCTGTGGAAGGAGCGCGGGCGGCAGCTAAACCCTGATCCGGCTTAGCACACGATTCCGCCGCGACGACACAGAGAGCTGCGACAACAGCCCGTCAAGCGCATCCAGCGACCGAATCTCATAGTCTGACCTTATGCGAAGAGCCCCGGCCCGTCAAGGTACACTCAAAGGCGCATGAGCGAAAAAATCCTCGCTGCGCTGGGCCACTTCATCATTGCTGTCATCTCCGCCAGCGGCTATGGCGGCGTCGTTCTGCTGATGGCCATCGAGTCGGCCTGCATCCCTCTGCCCTCTGAAATCATCATGCCCTTTGCGGGTTACCTGGTGCATGCCGGGCGCCTCAGCCTCTTCGGCATCGCGACCGCCGGAGCGCTCGGCTGCAACCTTGGGTCAGCGATCGCTTACTGGATCGGCGCACGCGGCGGCCGTCCTTTCATCGCACGCTACGGGCGCTTCATCCTGCTCAACGAGCATGACCTTGACCGCGCCGAGCACTTCTTCGCCCGCTTCGGCGGCATTACGGTCTTCATCGGACGGCTGCTGCCCGTCATTCGAACTTTCATCGCTCTGCCGGCGGGCGTGGCCAAGATGCCGCAGCTTCGCTTTCATGTCTACACCTTCATCGGATCATGGCCGTGGTGCTTCGTGCTCGGCTACGCGGGCATGAAGCTGGGCCAGGCGTGGGACAGCGACCCGCGCTTCAAAGCCATCTACCACCGCTTCCACCTCGGCGTGGAGGTCCTGCTGGTCCTCGCCATTGTCTGGTTTGTCTGGACACACTGGCGCAACCGCGTGCGTCCCGCGGAGACGAGCGTCTAGCGCGGAGGTCCGGCGTGCAGAGACCCTATCCGCTGCCCTGCCGTATAGACTGATTGTTTGGTCCACCTCACATCTGCATT
>DASSKX010000118.1:0-2104 GCA_035689925.1 Acidobacteriaceae bacterium | reverse complement strand
ATGCAGATTCCGCTGGTCGCTGGCCGGTTCTTCACCGAGCAGGACGGCCCCGACGCGCCCCAGGTCGTCCTCATCGACGCAAAATTCGCGCAGCGATTCTGGCCCCGCGGCGATGCCGTCGGAAAGCACCTGTGGTTCGATCCGAAAAAGCCCATCACTATCGTCGGTGTCGTCGGCGTGGTCAAGCAATACGGCCTCGAAAACGACGGCAAAATCGCCACGTATTTCCCGACGATGCAGCACCCTAACGGAGGAACCTTCCTGGTCGCCCGCACCACCTCCGACGAGGCCGGACTCTCCAGCGCCATGATTCGGGAGATCCACGCAGTCGATCCCACCGCCGTGGTTTACGGTGTGCGAACCATGCAGGACCGCCTGTTCGATTCCCTGGCCCGCCAGCGCTTCTCCACCACCATGCTGGGAGCCTTCGCCGCCTTTGCGCTGCTGCTGGCCGCCGTCGGACTCTACGGGGTCATGTCCTACCTCGTCACCCAGAGCACACGCGATATCGGCATTCTGGTCGCCTTAGGCGCCGGGCGCGACCGGATTCTCAGTCTCGTCGTCCGGCAGGGAATGCAGCTGGCGCTCCTCGGCATCTTTGCCGGACTGGCCGGTGCGGCTGCCCTCACGCGCGTGGTTGCCAGCCTGTTGTTCGGCGTGAGCTCCACCGATGTGGCGACATTTCTCTCCGTCCCCGCATTGTTGGCGGCTGTCGCATTCGCCGCGACCGCCCTCCCGGCATGGCGCGCCAGCAATGTCGATCCGATCGTCGCCCTTCGCGAGGATTAGCAATCTACCTGGGTGCCCCATGTCTCCGCTGTTGGAGACATGGGCCAGCGCGAGAGGCTGCCGTTCACCGGCCCCTCAGCGCGCCCGGCGCTCACTCCTGCCCCACCGCATTCTGCCCGCACAATCCGAAATGAGCCGTCCCTGCCTGCGCTTCGTCCTTCGACAGACAGAAGCGGTCCAGATCCATCGGTGCCAGAACCGGCCCGTGAAAATACTTCTTCATCGCAGCGACGCGAGCCTGCTGGTCCGCTTTGTTTTCCGGATCATAGTGATAGAAAACAACCGATCCCACCTGTGCCTTCGAGGCAAGTTCGCCCAGGCTGTCCACGGTCAGATGTTCCTTCTCCATGTGCGCGGCAAACTCCTCTTTGCGCGCAGGCGTCCAGTGGTTCTGGACAGCCATTCGGTCGATGAATCCGCGCAGCTCGTCCAAACTCTCTTCCACTTCGGCCACGAGAACGTCGGCGCCCTTCGCAAGGTTCACGACCGCATCGCTCGGTCCGGTGTCCCCGGTGAAGACCACCACGCCGTGGGGCGTCTGGATACGGTACGAATCCGACTTGAAGTGCGCGCGCAACTGCGCCGGCATCAGCGTGTAATGCGAATTCTCGGCAGCCGTGATCTCAATTTTGTCGTCGCGGTAAACCACTCCCTCCCCCTCGATTTCGTGGGCAACAAAAGGACTGGTCAGGCCGCGGTTCGGCCTTTCCGGCTGGAACCCAGGCTTTTCCGCGGCAAACACGGCAAAGGGAATGCTGATGGTGTGAAATGCCGCTTCCACCAGTTCGCTCGTTTCCGGCGGCCCGTAGATTTGGATCTTCCGCGTGTCGGAGGCGAGATCGAGGTGGAAGTAATCGTTCGCCATCACATCCACGAGCCCGAGATCGTGGTCCGGGTGCAGGTGCGTAAAGAAAATCGTTTCAATCGTTTCCGATGGAATCCCTGCCTCGACCAGCCGCCGTATGGTTCCAATGCCGCAGTCGATCAAATACAGCCGCCCATCGACGATGAGCAGCGTCGCCGGCTCGGAGCGATCCCTGCGTAAAGGCGGACCGCCCGCAGTGCCCAGCATCAGCAGTTCGGTATCGTTGGCGTGCAGCGCCGCAGTCTGCTGTTGCGACGCAACGGGAACGCTGCAGAAAGTCAGCCCGAGCGCGAGAGCTGCAACGGTCGTTCCTCCCAGGCCCCATCGATGCATGCGAGCACACCTCCGCAGAAGATTCGCCGGAGTATAGCGCAGGATGCGCCTCCGCCTCACCCACCATCGCGCAGCCGATATTCCTGCCTGTTATCCAGAGAGTAAACGCCGCCGCGC
>DASSKX010000117.1:0-4973 GCA_035689925.1 Acidobacteriaceae bacterium | reverse complement strand
GGTCCAAATTGGGCGTCTTGCCTCCGGCCACCTTCGCCGCCTCCCCGCCAGGTCCCGCAGCCGCTCCGGCCGTTGTCGTAGTCTCCTGTGAAAGAGCCACAATCCCGAGCAGGTCCTTTCGGAGCGCGTCCGCGTTGATCTTCTGGAACTCCTTGCTGACGTCGTTGATCAGCCGCGACAGTTCCGGATCGGACGCCAGGGCCAGGATTGTGAAGCCAGTGCGCACCTGGCCTGCGTTAAAGTCAATCGAGCCAATCGTCCATGCCGTCGTCAGCATCTTCAAAACGGTCGGGCTGATCGCCGGGGTACGCGCATTCCCGGATTTCAGTTTGTCCATGCTGCGCGCCAATTCGCCGGTAAGCCGCGATTTGTCGATCTCAAAGTGTTTGATGATCGCCGCGAAATCGTTCGAACTCGAATCGAGCAGCTTCGTCAGGAAGTGCTCCACTTCAATGTCATAGTGCGTGCGCGAAAGACACAGCCCTGCCGCACCTTCCAGCGCAGAACGAGCCTGATCATTCAGTTTCCCGATGAGTGCCTTCAGATTCAGTCCCATGATGCTCACCTCATAACTCCAGAATTGTGTCTTCCGCGTTCGCGCCAAACGGCTTCGTTCTCGCCCACGATACCCAGCCCAGGCGCGCGGGCTGTTCTGTCCCGGCGTCCAGTTCTACGCCCGGCACTTCTTTGCGGTCGAGGATCAGCTGCGCTTCGAAATCAATGCAGTCGTTGCTGAAAAAACGCGTGATCGCCCGCAGCGCCGGATAGGCACTTCCGTCTGGCAGGAACTCGAGATACCGTTCCAGCGACAGAGGCCCGATCCGGATCCGCGCCCGTCCCTGCCGATCCCACACTGCATCACCCACGACCGCGCCGCACCCCACCTGCGTGGACATCGAATCCTCTTCCTCCATCTCGCATTGCAGAGAGGGGCCGATTGGATACCACGCCCCCGTAAACTGCTCGACCTCGACGGGAACGTCGAAATATCGAGTCAGAACCTGCTCCAGCGCCATCGCCGATCGGGGCTGCATGGCGAGCAGAGCCACGAACGGCATCAGCGCCTCGTCTTCGACCTGCTGTCTCTCGCTCAGGCCGGTTGTGCCAAGCCCCAGAAAATCGCGGAGATACTGCGTCAGATAATCCCGGGCGCCCGCGCCATAGCTGACGTGCAGCCGCGACCGCAGCCACGCGCGAAAAAACAACGAAATGGCGCGGTGATTAAAAATGTCGAAGAACGAGGCCAGGCTCCGGTCCTTCGCGTGCAGCCGCTCGAGAATCAGTTCGCTGTACGGGTGCGGCAGCACACCCAGGGGGCCGGTTAGCCCCATAAAGTTGACCACCATTTCCGCCGGCCCTGCTTCCGGAAGATCGAGCTCCTGAATCTCGCTCGCTGGAAATCCCAGCCGCGGGTTCACGCGAAAGTGGACTACCTCTTCCTCCGGACTTGAGAAGCCTCCGACCGGCCGCAGCTCGCCACTCACCTGCTGCAACAAAGCCACGGCCTGGAAAAATTCGAATGACGCAGCGTCGCTGCCTAAGTATTCTCCCAACGCGGAGGTCGCTACACCAGAACTCGGCGCCCCGATCTCGGTTGCCATTCGTGTAAGCCCTCCTTTCTCTGGGGAGTCACCACACTGAGCTGGGTGAAGCTGTTCAGAGACGCGACTAGCCCGAAGAACCGTTCCAGCACAGAGGCGAACAGAAATGCGCCCCCGCCGGAGAACTGATCCTCGTCCAGTTCCATTTCAATGCGCACGCCACGCGCAAAGCTGATGCCCTGCTCGGAAACCAGCCGCGCGAAACTCCGCGCGCTGCTGATGCGCAGAATGCTCTGAATCACATTTTGCGAATACGCCGTTCTTCCAACGTCATAGAGTCGCAGGATCTCCTGGAGAGCATCCTTGCCGTCTTCGACCAGCGAAAGGTAGTTCAGCGAAAGATGCGAAACCAAGCGCCACAGTACGCCCTTGCCGAGCACGGGCCGGATCGGCGCAGTGGGCTTGCGCAGAGCGACGATGCGCCTCATTGGCCCTGCTCCCTCCATCTCGAAATCGCTGTCCTGATTACCGAAGGGTAGCCGCGCTGGAAGGTCCCGATTCGTGCACAGGGTTCGCACCGAGACCACCGTTGCATCGGGCTGCGCCGTCAGCAGCGACAGGTCCACCAAAGACAAATAGATATCGGTGCCATCGTCACCGGGTCTCGTGGAGGGACGCCGCCGCGCCATCCAGAAACACGACCGGTCTTCGCGTTTCGCAAAGTGTCGCAGCGAATAGAGCGGCTCGAACGTCCGAATCTTCTGATTCGAGGAGTCGATGCCCGTGACGTCCTCGACGGAAAAAATCTCCACCGAATATGGGCGCCGAACATCGGGAACGACCGGATATTCAGCCTTGCGCTGCGTCACCTGGATGGGTTCGGCCACCACCGGAAAAAGATTCGCCACCGGCGTGCAGCCGAGTCGAAATGTCTTCTTCGAAAGCTCAAGCTCAAGGCGCTGCACGCGGCCGTTTCCTTCGATTTCCGAAATCAGGAAGATGACCTCGATGCCCTCTTTGAAACCGGCAGAGGTGACGGCTTCGAGGCCCGCCAGGTCAATGAAGAAGAACTTCTCGGGGAAGGCAAAGTACTCGAGCAGCAATTGATGCCCGGCGAAGGATGCGGGCGGGTACGGAAGCATGCCTTCATTCGCGCCGAATCCAGCCGCATGCAGCGACGATGCAGGCAGAGTCACCGGACCCAGATTCGAACCCGGCGTGAGGTCGCGCACGATGATCTTGTTCAGTCTGCTGAAGAGAATTTCGTAAATCGAATGAACAAGGCCGCTCTCGCCATCCAGATAGAAGCGAAGCTTGTCCGGCTTGAGAGAGGCAAAACTCACGTCGCGGGCACAGCGCAGTTCCAGCCGGATGGCCCAGGCGGAGTCGCTGGTCTTTACTGCGGGCTTCAGCTGGCTGGGCGGCCTCAGTTCCGCGGCTGCAACCGTAATGGGCCACAAAGTCGTGTCATAGCATGTACGAAACGTGCAGGGTACGCCGCCCACGGGACGCGAGTGCAGAGGCGTGTTCCGTTCGACCTTAAGGCCTGACGCCAGCTTGCCCTTGTCCTGATCCAGCTGAAACTCGACGATGGACATCGAGGGGATTGGCCGAACCATTTGTGGATAGACAATGCTGAGCAGGCCTTCAGTGATTTCGGGGAACTCATCGTCCAGCTTCGAATGCACACGCGCCGCGAGAAACGCGAAGCCTTCCAGCAGACGTTCCACGTGCGGGTCTTCGCACTTGGTCGGCTCCAGAACAAGCCGCGACGCTACTTTTGGGTGCTTTTCGGCGAACTGCGCAGCAGATTTGCGCAGGTAATCGAGTTCGCGTTCGTAATAGTAGAGCAGTTCATCGCGCATGATCGCCCCCGATCAGCTGGCAATTACCGCTCTTCAGATCGATCACGGTATCGAAGAATATTGGCTCGGGGACAGGATCCATTCGCAGCATGGCCTCGATGCGCAGCCGCACGTCCTTCTTCCCTGCATCCGGAGTCTCGACGAAAAGCACGCGCACATTCGCAAGTCGCGGCTCAAACAGACTAATGGTCGCGGCGATCTGGCGCATCAGGCGGTTGCGATCACCCGCCTGTGCTGCGGAAAATGAAGAGAGGTCGGGAAGGCCATATACGTACACAGAGCGATTGACTTCCTTCAGCCCCTCGTCCGGCGGGTCGGCGATTCTGCGTGTATTCAGCAGCCACTCCAAATCGCGCCGCACTGCAGTTTTCAGGATGCGAACCGACTGTGCCCGGCTCAGAGGATTCTCCAGCCGATTCCCCGGCTCGTGATCGATGAGGCGATCGAGGACGGAAATCGTGATGGTGCTTTCGCCCAGCTCTCGCGGCATCGGTTACTCCACACCCAGCGCCTGCACAGGATCCAGCCTGCAGATCCGTTCGAATATCTTCTGCTTCTCGCCGGCATTTCCCTGGATCTTCTTGCTGTAGCGCATTAGTTTTCTCAGATCGCTGGCGATCTGCTCCGGCTGCTCCCACGCATCGAGCTTGTGCGCTTCGATCGCCGCTGCAATGTCTTCGAGCAAGGGCTGCGCGATTCCGTCCTTCCCGGCCGAGATCGCGAGTTCGATCATCTCCATGGTGCGGCGGAAACGAGCGCGGCCCGCGCGCTGCCGGGCGATCTCCGCTCGCATCAGTCCGAAAGCCCGCTCTTCCTGGCCAGCGGCCAAGGCATCTTTGGCGAGCATGTAGGGATCGACAGCAGAGACCAGCCACCTGGGCGTCCCGTTTTGCTTCGCCGGAACTTCCGCGCCTTCATCAGGCTTCTCCTCGTCGGAATGATGGGCACCAGCACACAATTCCTGAAGCCACTGCCGCGTCTCAGGATTAGCCGCCGGCGTGTCGTCGAGCAGACTCGCGTCAAGCAACTCCGGAATGTCCGTGATGAGGGTCCGAAGTTCCGACTCGATAGCATTGGCAATCGGCGCATGATTATCACCTAACGCGCGGCACGCCGTGACAGACAAACGCTGCAGATCAAGCCATGCGCGGCTGCCCGGCTGCGCCAGCGCACGCTCCCCCGCCTCGAGCAATTCCGCCCATTGCCGTGCGAGGGCCATACGCTTGATCTGCTGCCGCAGTTCGGTCGGCGGCGCTTCCAACAGCGCGCTGTCTGCGAGCCGCGGTGAACTGCGCAATTCTCCCCAGCGCAGGCCGCGCAGCAGCAAATACGGAGCTGGACTGAACGGTTCCTGTTTGCGAAGAAACGCAGCCGCAACCGCAATTGCGGCGATCGCATCCCGGCGATTCGCCGGTTCACCGCTGAACACGCCTGCAGAGGCGGCCGGTACCGCACCCGATTGCGCATCTCCATCTGCACTAACTGTTTCGGCCACCGGCACTACTTCTACTGGATCCGGTTCCTTCTCCCGCTTCTTGTCGAGCAGCTGATGAACGACCTGGCGCAC
>DASSKX010000116.1:0-8277 GCA_035689925.1 Acidobacteriaceae bacterium | reverse complement strand
AGTTTTGCTCTTTGCGAAGAGCGGCTCGTTGTCGCAGGTCCTCTCCTCTCAATCGGGCGCCCGCCAGAGCCGGTTCAGGCGCAGCGAGGGGAACGGAGACAACCGATTTCGTCCGGTGCAGCAGTGGCCGGCACGATGTTCCGGGGCCATGGATCGACGTGGCTGATGCTGCGATTGACGCTTGCCGCTGAAACGCCAGGGCCTCCGTGCGCACTATGGCTGCAGAACGGTTTCTTCTACTTCCGTTTCTTCTGGAAAGGCAGCCCATGAAAGCGGCTTCCATAGCGGCACGGCCTCCCGGCGATGCGCCCATGCGCTGGATTCATTGCTTTTGCTACTTCTGCCTTGTTCTCTCAGTTCCCTGGTCCATTTGGGTCAACAGCGGCTGCTTCGGTTTGTTGCTCCACTTCCAGGTCGCGTCGGGCGGCGCGTGGCTGCTCGAGAGAGTCCTTCACCGGCGCCGGATATTCAGGAACAATCAATGATCTCTGACGGCCGCAGAATATCGCTTCACTCGCGGGCTGCTTCCGCGCCAAAGCGTCTGCGCCCCGCATCCATCGCCCATCACCCGCATACGGCGCGCCCTCACAATCCGCATACGGCGCGCACGAGCGCGATGCTATACTTGCGGCCTCTTTCACCGACGGGGAGCCGCTTGCAATTTCAGACGTTCGATGCCGAATACATCGAAGCGCTTTGCGCCGGGGAGCGTCCTGTCCAGGAACACTTCGTCGGTTATTTCACAGAGTTGATTCGGCTGAAGATCCGCTCCCGGCTGGCATCGCGGCAAGCCCAGGAGGATGTGCTCCAGGAGACTTTCGCCCGGGTTTTGACGACCCTTCGCAAGGAGAACGGTCTGCGCCAGCCTGAACGGCTCGGTGCATTCGTCAACACGGTCTGCAACCATGTGCTCCTGGAGCATTACCGCTCGTCGGCCCGCCAGCAGTCGCTGGATACCGATGATCAACCGGAGCTGCCATCGGCGGCCGCCGCCGTTGATGAGGTCGTGGCCGCGAGGCAGCTACAAGACAAAGTGAGCGAAATCCTCAGCAGCTTGTCCGCACGCGATCGCGCGCTGCTCAAGGCGGTCTTTCTTGAGGAGAGGGATCGAGACGAAGTATGCCGCGAGATGGATGTGGACGGGGAATACCTGCGGGTTCTTCTGTTCCGCGCGAAGCAAAGCTTCAGAAGCGAATATTTAAAACGGATGGGCGGGATAAAGCACGACAGAGTGAGCGCTGAAGAATCACTCCGTTATTCAGAGCGGCACAGGAGGCCGGCCGATGGATCATAGCGAGGCAGTCCGTGCGATGGCAACGGAGCGCTATCTCCTGGGCGAGTTATCCGCTGAAATGCGAGAAGCCTTTGAGGAGCACTTTTTCGAGTGCCAGGAGTGCGCACTCGACCTGCGTGCGAGCGCCGCCTTCATCGATGAAGCGAAGAATCATCTGTCCGCGTCGAGCCGCTCTTCGGCAGCGGCGCATCTGCAACCTAAGCCTGTGCGGCATCATTGGTTCTCCTGGTGGAAGCCCGCATTCGGTATACCTGCATTCGCAGCCCTCCTGCTCATCGTCGGATATCAGAATATCGCCACCATTCCGTCCCTGCGCTCTGCTGCCCTTCAGCCGCGACTTGCACCCTGGGCCACGCTGCACGTTGGAACCAGAGGTGCTGCACCTCTGCCGGTTACGGGTAGCCATAAATCCGGGACTGTCCTTCTGATCGACATTCCCGATACGACGGCATACTCCTCGTTTGCCTTCTCCCTCCAGGATCCGCAGGGAAAACAGTTCTGGACAGAGACGATCCCGGCATCTGCAAAGGAGAACGGCCAGCAAACGCTCTCGCTCCTCATTCCAGGAATGCGTTTGCAGCCAGGGTTGTATACGCTTACCATTTCGGCAAACGCCGCACAGGGCAGATGGATTCCGCTGGACCGGCGCGTACTGGATGTTCGCTTCGACGAGTAGCAGGATCTTTCCAGGAAAGTGAGCAACGATCGATGTCCGAAACCTACCCCTTCTACCATGCGGAAGCTTCAGCTCTGGAAGGAAGGCTGAATCGGCCCGTCACGGAGGTCATTTATCCTCAGGCTCCGCTCTCTCTGCCGCGAGAAGGAGGGTACCGCTCCGCACGGGTCGGCAACTTTCGCGTTCAGGAAGTGCTGTCGTTCAGCTCTGCGTATACGCAGGTAGCCGGAACCCCGAGCCTCAAAGCCAATCATGGCCAGACGACACTCGCTACGGCGGTTCTCGAGAATTTCAACGTGCTTGATGTTGTCACGGCCGATCGCATCGTCGCGCAGATCGGCACCGACTACGTGAACCAAAGCTATATTCCCTCAGTAACCTTCCTCGGCACGCGCTTCGAGAACCTGCGCATTGCGGGCCATCCGGTACACCTCGAGCTCGACATCGATTTTCTCGGTGAGAATGGCCACAATGCCCGCTGGAGCGAAAACCGCGCGCTCCGCGAGCGGATCGGGGGCCAGCGCCAGGCGATCGAGTCGCAGAATCGTGTTCCTCCCGAATATCTTGAGAGCTACAATCAACTTCCATCGAAAGAGGGCACGCTGGGGTCGCTTGGATGCTCACTCGTGAATCGTACGGAGGGCTCTTTCCCCGTACGCTGCTTCGGCCACGTGATCGACGTTCCGCATTTCGGCAGAATTTATCTCGCAGTCCTGCGCATCCGGGAATCGGATCTCGACCAGGAGAGCCGGCTGCCTCTGCAGACGGAGATCAGCCTCACGATGATCAGGATTCAAATGGGCTGCATCGGCGACGGATCGGCCTCGGGCGGCAACCTGATCGTAAATGGCGGAGGAAAGGGAACAGGATAATTTGGAGCCTCCTGGGGCTGACGCTGCTCGCCTTGTGCATTGGCGACCGCGCGCTTGCTCCGGAGGACGAATATCGACAGGTAGAGCATTCTTTCCAACACGGAGAGTTGGCGCAGAGTGAGAACGCCGCTGCTGCCCTCGTCGAGCGCTATCGAAATAGCCAGCCCCGTTGGTCCGCTCGCTTCAGGGTTTTGGAAGCGCAATCCGCCGCCTGGCGTGGCATGAGTCCCGAGGTCGTGCGTCTACTCACCTTCTCGCCGACGGATGCGGACCTCCAAATTCGTGCGCTGTCTTTGCTAGCCGCTGCGCACGTTCATCTGCACGCCTTTGGCGATGCCCGCGAGTACCTCGCCCGGGCGGACCAACTTTGCTCTGCCGCTGAACAGCCGGTTTGCACACACGTGGTCAATGCTCACTGGACCTTAGCCATTGAAGAGGGCGATTACGAGAAAGCATACAGCCTTGCCTTGAAGAACCTCAGTCTCGCGCGTGTCTTCCGCGATCCATTTGAACAGGCGGCCGCTTTGATGAACCTGGCGAACACATGCCTCTATCAGCAGCACTACGACGAAGCCATCGACTGGCTGAACGCCTCGAATGACATCGCCGGCTCTCTGGACGCGCAGGACATTCTTCTGACGAACACAGGCAATCTGGGGTGGGCATACTACAGTCTGGGCGATCATGAACGCGCCTTCGCTCTCTTTCTGGATGCCGAACGGCGCGCTGCCGCGCTGGGCGATGCCCAGGGAACCATTCTCTGGCTCACCACGACCGGCTATGTTCTGCAGGATTCCGGCGAGTGGGCGCGAGCCAGGGAATCGTATCAACACGCGCTCCAGTTAGCCAAACGAATTAACAGCAGTGAAGACATCATCAACTCTCTCGAGAGTCTCACTCATATCTCGATCGAGCTGGGCGAAGTCGACGCTGCCGATCAATACCTCCATCAACTCGATCCTCTCCTCACCGCCTCCGCTAATCGTCTCGATGTGCTCGATGTCACGCTCGCGCGCGGCCGCATTGCCGCCGCGCGCCATCAGGATCAGCAGGCTGAAGCGCTCTTTCGTCAGGTTGAGGCCGATCCGGCGAGCCAGATCACGATGCGCCTCGGCGCCGAGCATCAGCTGGCCCGCCTCTTTGAATCCGATGGCCACAGCGGCGAGGCGCTGAAGATGTACGCCGCTGCACTGGCTACTTTTGAATCGGCGCGTGACCGCATCAAAAGCGAAGATTCGAAGCTTCCTTACTTCGCCAATGCCACACCGATCTACGACGACTACATCCGCCTCCTGATCTCGAATGGGAAAGTTGACGAGGCTCTCGCTGCCGCAGATCAGAGCCGCGCCCGCACTCTCGAGCAGGGCCTCGGCCTCAATCCGGCTCGTCCCGCTCTTCACGATGCTGCGTTTCATCCAGGCGCGATCGCCGCTCGTGCCGGTGCAACTCTCTTGTTTTACTGGCTGGGCGAACGACAATCCTGGCTGTGGACCGTTACCCCAGGGAAGACAACTGTCTACCAGTTGTCTCCGAAAGCAGTTATCGCGCGGCAGGTCGCAAGCTATCGCCAGGCGCTGCAGGGCCCCGATGACCCCGTCATCTCCGCCAATCAGGACGGCGTTGCTCTGTACCGCACTCTGATTGCTCCCGCCAGAGCCTGGCTGCCCCCAGGGAGAAACGTCGACATTCTATGTGACGGAGTACTCAGCGAACTTAATTTCGAGACCCTCATTGTGCCGCAGCCTTCACCTCATTACTGGATTGATGACGCGAATATCGTCTCGGCCCCATCGCTCCTGCTACTGGCTTCTTCCCGCCCGATGAAAAAAGGGGACAGGCACAATCTTCTTCTGATCGGAAACGCCATTTCTCCTGGTCGGGATTATCCCCAGCTGCCAAATGCTGAACTCGAAATGCGAGAGATCCGCAGACATTTCTCACCTCACGACGAAGCCATATTCGAAGGCCGCCGCGCAACTCCCGTTTCATATATCCAATCCACCCCGCAGCAATTCGCGTATATCGACTTTGTCGCTCATGGCGTTGCCAGCCAAACGGACCCGCTGGATTCGGCCATCATCCTCTCCGGTATGCCTGGAACAGAGGACTCCTTCCGGCTCAACGCCCGCGACATCATGCAGCACCGGATCGATGCACGACTTGTGACAATTTCCGCCTGTTACGGCGGCGGCACGCGCGCCTATGCAGGCGAAGGGCTGGTGGGGCTCTCCTGGGCATTTCTCTATGCGGGGGCGCACAATGTCATCGGCACGCTCTGGGAGGTCAGCGACGCATCTGCTCCGCTGCTGATGGATGCCGTCTACGGAGATATTGAGCAGGGCCTCGCGCCGAGAATCGCTCTGCGCCGCGCGAAACTCAGGCTTCTGCAGGGCTCCTTTCGACGGCCGTTTTTCTGGGCGCCCTTCGAGCTTTTTACTGGCGCCTAAAGAGCCTGCACGCCGCGACTGCGCGAGTCGGAGATTATTTTTGCGGGTTAAGAAACGAAATGTGTACTTCCGTCACTACCTTCCAGAAGGGTGGCTCCGTCACGAGGCAGAGCTTCCCGGAGGTGCAGAGGTACCATGCATTCCCTGTTCCCCCTTCCACCAGCCCAACAGTTCATTTTGGATTGCGTTGACCTCGCATCCAGTCTGGATAGTCTCGACCCACGAGACTACCGCGTCTACCTGATTGCTGCCGTTCTCAGCAGCCAGACTCAATATCACTCACTCCTGCTGCGACGGCAAGATCTGTCGCCCTCCAGTGTCGAGGAGGCGTGGATCGACTTCATGCTGGACGGCCTGCTCGCGCGATTGAGGAGCCTCAAGAGCCGAATTGGAATCGGTACGCCGGCCCAGTTCATTTCACACGTGATCACGGATCGAAAAGCAGGCTAGCCACGTCCCATTTCAGCAAAGATGCTGTTCGCACCTCGATGTGACCTGGATCGAACGCGGGTCCCCACTCATTGCGCGAGTCTCGGAACAAAGCATGCAGAATCTCCGAACGGTGGTCCCAGATGGCACGTATCAACGACAAACAAGGCAGCTTCGATGCGATCAGGGCGCGGGCAACCCAGATGCGCATCGACTCGCTTCAGGCGAGGCTGAACTCGGTCAGCCTGCTCTGCGAGATCGCAGGAAACGCCAATGCGAGCATTGCGGCTGAAGCGCTTGCACGGGCGCAAACTGCTTTTGAGCAGATTTGGCAGGAAGTCAATGGATCCCCGGCTGTTTCGAACCAGGGTCCGGGCGAGTTGATGCGACGAACAGCGGAGGTTGAGGCGCAGTTGGCGCGAGCCACCCAGCGGCTTTGCATGACCAGGGACAAGGAACAGGAGCAAGATGACAGGAACCACAGCGGCGAAGAACTTGCTTCGTGACGCGCCATAAAGTTTTCGAGTAGCGGGTCACTCTGCCGTTAGGCTGATGCTTTATGGCGGACACTGCTGCGCAGGTATTCACCAGCCCCGGGCCAGGGCCTTAATGGCTGTTGCCCAAAGATCGCTAGTTAATCAAGAATGCCGATCGCCGCGGGCCAGGCCGCGAGCAACTATGATGCTTTTGCCTGAGACTGCGGTTGAGTTCGTGTGGCGGCTAGAGGCCGTATCGGCAATCCGGACATTTCGCCGCCGCCGACCTGCTATGTCCGTATTGCCGGTCGCTCGGCAAGAAGCTTTCTGCCGGGACGATAAACTCCCTGAGTGACGGGTTCTCTGCTCATTGAATGCCTACAGTCGGGACCCGGCTGCACCATTGTGCAACTGGAGGTGAGGCGTGGCGGAAGTTACAAGGCGCGAGTTCGGAAAAGTGGCCGCGGCGGCGGCATGCGCGGCGGCCGTGCCGGGGTGGGCGGCCAGCGCGAATCCGATGATCGGGATCCAGGTGGGCGCGGTATCGTTCACAGACGAGGGCGTCGAAGCGGTGCTGGATCGCCTGCAGCACGACGCCGCGGTGAACACGCTCTTTGTCGCCGCCTTCAGCTACGGGCGCGGCATCGCGGGACGGCAGGTGCCGGGGCAGCCTCTCCCCGACCACGGCAAGCAGGAGTACGACACAGGATTTCGCGGGGGTAACTTCGCGCGCGTGCACCCGCAGTACTACACGAGCACGTCGCTCAAAAACATTCAGGCAACGGACTACGGCAAATTCGATGTGCTCGGCGACGTGATTCCCGCGGCCCGCGCTCGCGGGATGAAAACGATCTGCTGGTACGAGGACGTGTTTCGTCAGGATCTGGACGGCATCGACCAACTGCAGGAGGTAACGTTATCCGGCAAAAAGGCGAGCACGCTGTGTTTCCACAACCCAGAGGTGCAGGCGTTCTGGCGCGGTCTGACCGAAGACTTTGTGCGCAGCTATCCGATCGACGGCATCATGTGGGGCAGCGAGCGGCAGGGACCGTTCGGGAATGCCATCCGCAGCGTCCACGGAGGAAGCGGCGATCCCATGTCGGTGACGTGCTTCTGTAATTTCTGCCGGCAGGAGGCGACGCGGCGCGGGATCGACGTGCAACGCGCGATCGAGGGTTACACAAAGCTGGCGGAGCTGGTGCGTACCCCCTCGCGCCCGAGCGATGGGTACTTCGTCTCGTATTGGCGGCTGCTGGTGCAGTATCCGGAGATCCTGGGGTGGGAGAAGTTATGGAATGACGGACTGCAGTCCACGTACGCGTCGTTGTATAAGCTGGCGAAATCGGTGCGGCCGGACATCGGCGTGGGATGGCACATCTGGCACAATAACTCGTTCAGTCCGTTCTATCGTGCGGAGCAGGATTACGCAGAATTCCGCCGTTACTCCGATTTTCTGAAGGTCGTGATGTACAACAACTGCGGCGGGCCGCGACTGGCTTCGTACGTGCGCGGCGTGAGCCACACCATCTTCGCCGACTTCGCGCCGG
This sequence comes from Acidobacteriaceae bacterium, assembly GCA_035689925.1. Lineage (GTDB taxonomy): Bacteria > Acidobacteriota > Terriglobia > Terriglobales > Acidobacteriaceae > Palsa-343. The sequence continues at coordinate 536 of DASSKX010000116.1, read as the reverse complement.
AAGCGGTTCTCGAGTGGACCTACGGCGTGCAGAACTATAAGGAATCCACCCTGGAGGAGATTCCGCAGCGGGGACTCTCCGCCGATTACGTGGCGCGCGAGACGAAGCGCGCCCTGGCGGGTGTTGGCGGAGCGGTGAAGATCTGGCCGGGGATCGACATCGATATCCCGACCGGCGCCAACGAAAAGAAGACGCAGCCGGAGGATGTGCGGGAGTCGGTGCGCGCGGCACTCGGCGCCGGAGCAGACGGCGTCATTCTCTCGCGGAAGTATTCCGAGATGCGGCTGGCCAACCTGCGCGCGGCGGGAGAGGCTGTTCGCAGCTGAAGAACTGGCAGGCGGGCTTTTGGCTTCCGTTATCCTGCAAGGCTCTCGGGCTGGGAACGATGTTCATTCTGTCGCCGGGTGCTTCAGAACGGGCTTGTGTTTCTCGTTGAGATGAACGTAGCCGAAGGGGTGGTGGTGGTCGTGGGTGAAGAGGACCAGCCACTGTTCGGGGATGGCGCGGGCGTAGAAGCGCTTGCGCTGCTCGATGTT
>DASSKX010000115.1:0-5242 GCA_035689925.1 Acidobacteriaceae bacterium | reverse complement strand
GGTGCCGGGGGTGAGGACCCGCGTGACCTCGCGGCGAACGATCTTTTTTGCGAGCTTCGGGTCTTCCATCTGATCGCAGATGGCGACGCGGAAGCCCTTCCGCAGGAGGCGGGCGATGTAGCCCTCGGCCGCGTGGTAGGGCACGCCGCACATGGGGACGCTGCGCTCTTTGTCGCGGGCGGTGAGGGTGATCTGCAGTTCGCTCGAGGCGGTTTTGGCGTCGTCGAAGAAGAGCTCGTAGAAGTCGCCGAGACGAAAGAACAGCAGCGCATCGGGGTGCTGGCGCTTGGCAGCGAGATACTGACGCATCAGCGGGGTGTGGGTCTCGGCGGTGTCGGGCACGGAAGGCTCAGAATACCGCAGGGGCGGTCGCAGCCGGGCGGGAAATCGGCGGTGCTACACTATTCTGGTCAGAGTAGTCAGGAGGCATCGTGGCAGGCCGCACAAACCGATCGCAGAAGAAATCCGATCGCAGCCCGTCCGGTTCCTGGCAGGTCCAGACGGCAAAGGCGAAGTTCAGCGAAGTGTTCCGTCTGGCGCGCACCAGCGGTCCGCAACGCATTACGCGACAGGGACGCGAGGGCGTGGTGATGGTGGCGGAAGAGGAGTACGACCGGCTCACCATCCGCGCGAAGCAGCCGACCAGCCTTGTGCAGTTCTTCCGGGAGTCTCCTCTGGCTGGAGCGAATATCGACCTGGAGCGGGATCGAGACACCGGCCGGGACATTGAACTGTGAACGGGTTCCTGCTCGACACCAACTGCATTTCTGAGTTCGTCAGCCCGCAGCCGGAGCGCCGGGTTCTGGACTGGCTGGACGCGACCGATGAACGCCTGTTGTTTCTGAGCGTGCTGACCCTGGGCGAGATTCGCAAAGGCGTGGAAGCTTCAGCGCCCGGCAAGCGCCGCACGCGTCTGGAGTCCTGGCTGGAAGTGGAACTGCCCGTCCGCTTTGCCGGGAGGATTCTTTCGATCAACCGTGCAGTGGCCGAGCGATGGGGATCGCTCGCTGCCCTGGGCAAACGGAGAGGCCGTCCTCTGGCGGTAATCGACGGGCTGCTCGCCGCGACCGCACTCGAGCACGATCTTGCGCTGGTCTCGCGCAATGTGGGCGATTTTGCCGGGACCGGCCTTTCCGTCGTGAATCCATGGCAGACACCCTGACGTTATTCTCACGGGAGCGTGGGCCTGTTAGGCTGGCCTTCATGAGATCCGCCTTGGGATGGGTTCTTCTGGCGCTGGGGACAGCGGCCTGCGCGCAAACCTCCGCTCCACCGTCGGGCACCGCGACCTACAGCAATCCCGAGCTGCATTTCACCTTCGAGTACCCGGCGGAGCTGCACCCGATGAAGCCGCAGGATCTGCCCGGTTCGTCGCGGGCGGCGCGGTTCAGCAACGATCCGGACGTGGGAACGAGCGACAATCTGGAAGCCGGGCAGTGCTCGAAGCGGCTGCTCACGGTCGGGGAAACCGGGGCTGGCCCGGAGGGGAAGGCCTGGGCCAGCATCTCGCTGGTGGAGATTGAGCCGGAGTGCATCCCGGCCAAGGCGCTGAAGAGCCGCCATCAGATGGACCTGATGCTGATGCCGCTCGTCCACAGCAGCACGCAGGTGCTGGGGATGATGCCGATGGGGCCGGCGGTGGCGTATCCGGTGCAAAACCATCGCATCTATATGTCGGCGGCACAGGGCCAGCCGGTACAGCCGACGGATCTGCAGAACCTGCAGGGGCCAGAGTCGGTCGCTACGCTTGCGACGCAGGTCCAGGACCGGATCGTCAGCTGGCGGATCGAGACCAACAGCATGCACCTGCTGAACCGCATCCTCGCCGGCAAGGTCGACTTCGGAGCGGGCAGTCCGGAGATGCTCTACCCGGGGCATCTGGGCGGGGACACTGCGTTTTAGTACGAAGCTGTTTGGGTGATTTCCACAGCCGATCCGGGGTCAAAATAGGGCGGAGCGACGCCTTTCCGGAGCAACGATGAGCCGATAAGCCATTGGAAATAAATGGCCAGCTTCTTCCCTGCCCAGCATTGATATAAATACACTCACATTTTATGCATCTCTTGTGCTATAGTGGCCATCAGATGAAGTGTACGGCCCTCCGGAGCGGAGCTTCGGACGCGGCCCAATCTCAAATTTCAATCGGTACGGAGGAATACGTCATGGCAATCACTCGTTGGGATCCTTTCCGCGATGTGCTCGCGCTGCAGAACCGGATGAACTCGCTTTTCCAGGACTTCAATCGGACCTCGGGCGAGGGGAGCGACCTGATGACGACGGCGGCTTTCGTGCCCCCGGTGGACATCTATGAGGATCAGCACAAGATCGTTCTGAAACTCGAGGTTCCGGGCATGAAGGAGTCCGATCTGGACATTCAGCTGGAGAACAATCTGCTGACGGTGAAGGGCGAGCGCAAGTTCGAGAACGAGGAGAAGGAAGAGAACTTCCATCGCATCGAGCGGCGCTACGGCAGCTTCTATCGCTCGTTCACGATTCCGAACACGGTGAATCCGGAGAGCGTGAAGGCGAACTACGATGCCGGCGTGCTGCGCGTCGAGCTGGAGAAGCGCGCCGAGGCGAAGCCGAAGCAGATCAAGGTTGAGGTTGGCGGTGCGGCCAACGGCCACAAGATCGAAGCCGGCAAGGTGGAGACGGGCAAGAAGGAAGTGAAGACGGCTTAAGACAGTTGAAAGTTGTGAGTTGTTCGTGACGGCGGGAGGGAGGATGCTTCCTCCCGCTGTTTTTCATCTGAACTTTTTGGGAACACAATCGAGGGCACGGGGCTTCGAGGGTTGCGCATGCAGGGGCTGACTGCTCACTGCCGGGCGCTTTATCACTGGAGTACATATGGCAATTCGCTGGGACAAATTTACTGTGAAATCGCAGGAGGCGGTGCAGAACGCGGCGCAGCTTGCGTCGGAGAACGGCAATCCGGAAATTCTGCCGCTGCACCTGCTGGCCGCGCTGCTGGCGGACAAAGAGGGCGTGATCCCCTCGGTGCTGGAAAAGGTGGGCGTGCCGCTGCTGCAGCTGGACGGCAAGGCACAGGACGCTGTGAGTCAGCTGCCCAAGGTGAGCGGATCGGCGGCGCAGCCGGGCGCGTCGAACGCGCTGAATCAGGTTTTTGATCAGGCTTTCAAAGAGGCGGAGAACTTTAAGGACGATTACGTCTCGACCGAGCATCTGCTGCTGGCGCTCACCGGCCTGAAGAACGACGGAGCGCAGCTGCTGCTGGCCTCGTTTGGAGCGACGCACGATGCGGTGCTGAAGAGCCTGGCGAGCGTGCGCGGCAGCCAGCGCGTGACGGACCAGAATCCGGAGGCGAAGTATCAGGCGCTGGAGAAATACGCGAAGGATCTGACGGAGCGGGCGCGGCGCGGCAAGCTCGATCCAGTGATCGGGCGCGACGAGGAGATTCGCCGCGTGATCCAGGTGCTTTCGCGCCGGACGAAGAACAACCCGGTGCTGATCGGCGAGCCGGGCGTGGGCAAGACGGCCATCGTCGAGGGGCTGGCGCGGCGGATCGTGCACGGCGATGTGCCCGACATTCTGCGCGAGAAGCGGGTGATCGCGCTCGATCTGGGCTCGATGCTGGCCGGGGCGAAGTATCGCGGCGAGTTCGAGGACCGGCTGAAGGCGGTACTGAAGGAAATTGAGGAGTCGAACGGGCAGATCATTCTGTTCATCGACGAGCTGCACACGCTGGTGGGCGCAGGCGCGGCGGAAGGCGCGATTGACGCCTCGAACATGCTGAAGCCGGCGCTGGCGCGCGGCGAGCTGCGGGCCATCGGCGCAACGACGCTGAATGAGTACAAGAAGTACATCGAGAAGGATGCGGCGCTGGAGCGGCGCTTCCAGATCGTCTACGTGGGCGAGCCGAACGTCGAGGACACGATCGCGATTTTGCGCGGGTTGAAGGAGCGCTACGAGGCGCACCATAAGGTGCGGATCCGCGACTCGGCGATTGTGGCGGCGGCGACGCTGTCGCATCGGTATATCTCGGACCGCTTTCTGCCGGACAAGGCGATCGACCTGGTGGACGAGGCGGCGGCTTCGCTGGCCATCCAGATCGGCTCGGTGCCGACGGAGATCGATGAGCTGGAGCGTGAGGCGACGTCGCTCGAGATTGAGCGCGCGGCGCTGAAGCGCGAGAACGATCCGAACTCAAAGGAGCGGCTGGAGCACGTGGAGCGCGAAGTCGCGCAGCTGCGCGAGCGGGCTACGGGTCTGCGCGCGCGGTGGCAGAAGGAGCGCGAGGCGATCACGCGGCTGAGCGACATCAAGAAGCAGGTCGAGTCGCTACGGTTTGAGGCCGAGGAGCAGACGCGACGCGGCAATCTGGAGCGGGCGGCGCAAATCCAGTACGGCGAGCTGCCGAAGCTGGAAGCCGAGCTGAAGCAGCTGAACGCGGCGCAGGACGGCGCCAGCGGCACTCCGCGGATGCTGAAGGAAGAGGTGGACGAGGAGGACATCGCGCGGATCGTGAGCAAGTGGACGGGCATTCCGGTTTCGCGGATGCTCGAGGGCGAGGTGCGCAAGCTGGTGCAGATGGAAGAGCGGCTGCGCGAGCGCGTGATCGGGCAGGACGAGGCGCTGAGCACGGTGGCAAATGCGATTCGCCGCTCGCGCGCGGGCCTCAGCGATCCGAAGCGGCCGATCGGCTCGTTCATCTTCCTCGGGCCGACGGGCGTCGGCAAGACGGAGACGGCGCGGGCGCTGGCCGAGTTCCTCTTCGACGACGAGACGGCGATGGTGCGGCTCGACATGAGCGAGTACATGGAGCGGCACGCGGTAGCGCGGATGATCGGCGCGCCTCCGGGATACATCGGCTACGACGAGGGCGGACAGCTGACGGAAGCGGTGCGGCGGCGGCCCTACTCGGTGATCCTGCTGGACGAGATCGAGAAGGCGCATCCGGATGTCTTCAACGTGCTGCTGCAGGTGCTCGATGACGGGCGGCTGACCGACTCGAAGGGGCGGACGGTGGACTTCCGCAACACGGTGCTGATCATGACGTCGAACCTGGGCGCGGCGTTTCTGCAGGCCGATGCGCTGGCGACGGAGACGGCGTTCCAGCACGCGCAGGAGTCGGTGATGAAGATGGTGCGCGAGCACTTCCGGCCGGAGTTCCTGAACCGCGTGGACGACATCGTGATCTTCCGTCCGCTGGGCGAGGAGCAGCTGACGCGAATCGTCGATCTGCGGCTGAAGGACCTGGAGCGGCTGCTGGCCGACCGCCACA
>DASSKX010000114.1:0-8562 GCA_035689925.1 Acidobacteriaceae bacterium | reverse complement strand
ACAGGGGCCCAGAAATCACACGTCGCCATTGGTCATCCGCCCATAAGCTGAGTTATTGATCCATCCAACGGTGGAATTCGCCGGGGTCTGTGACCTACGTCACAGTCGGCTCTGTTGACCGGTACCTATGTTGGCTCAATTCAGCTGAGGACCGGCATGCAGCCATCAGGCAATTCTGTGCGGCACAACGGCACTGGATGGAGTTCCGCGCTCTCTCGTGCCGCGGCCGCCATTCTCCTCTTCGAACTGATTTCGGGACTCGCCATCACGTTCGGACCCTTCAACCCCAGCACCCAGTGGGGCCTGCTCGTGCACACCGTTGTTGGTGTGCTCACCGTCGCGCTGCTGGTGTGGTATGTCGTCCGGCACTGGCAAACCTATTCCGATCAGGCGCTCTCGGACGTGCTGCTGCTGGGCTACGTTGCCGCCGGTGCGCTCGGCATATGCCTGATTTCAGGACTGCTGGTTACCGCGCAGGCGCTTTGGACCACAAAAACATCTCCTGCACTCCGCTATGTCCATCTGGTCTCCACTTTGCTCGTGGTGGCCGCGACCGTGCCTCATCTGGTCCTCGGCTGGTGGAGGCGCCGCCGGAGTATCCCCGCGCGCGAGCCGGCTGGATGGATTTCCGTCGCGCTCACCTTCACCGGGGCCGCAGTGATCTTTGTGGCCGCCTGCGCTTTGACCTATTCCGGTACTCGCTATGAGAACCGTTTCCCCGCGGATTACAGCTTCGCGTACGGCAGCAATCGCCCGTTCGCGCCGAGCCTCGCGCATACCTCCACCAACGGCGCATTCGACGCGCGTTCTCTCGCCGGCTCGGAAACCTGTGGCGAAAGCGGCTGTCATACGCAGATCTATAACGAGTGGAAGACCAGCGCCCACCGCTATGCCGCGATGGATCCCATCTTCCAGGGAATTCAGACGGTGATGGCCAAACAGAATGGTCCAGAGTCCACGCGCTATTGCGGGGGCTGTCACGACCCCATCTCCCTCTTTTCGGGAACGAAAAACATCTTTACGACGAAACTAACCACGCTCCAGGGATACAACGAGGGAATCTCCTGCCTGGCCTGTCATGCCATCCAGAAGACCGACATCCAGGGCAATGCCAATTACACGGTCGCGCAGCCGCGGGAATATCTGTGGCAGTGGAGCGCCGATCACAGCGCCAGCGCCGTGGCACGGAATTTCCTGATCCGCTCATGGCCGGCACAGCACAACCGCCTGAACCGGCGCATGTACAAAACGCCGGAATACTGCGCTGCCTGCCACAAGCAGTTCATCGATCAGGAGGTCAACCGCGTCGGCTGGGTGCAGTTGCAGAATCAGTACGACAACTGGGCCGCCAGTCACTGGAACCACAAAGGGGACGCGCGCTCCACCGTGGAGTGCCGCGAGTGTCACATGCCGTTGGCGGCGTCCAGCGACCCCGCGGCGGGCGATTCGCTGGATTACAACCGCAGCCCCGACGATCATCGTCACCGCAGCCACCGTTTCCTCGCCGCCAACAGCTTTGTACCCGCGCTGCTGCGTCTCGACGGAGCAGCGCAGCACGTCCAGCTGACGCAGGATTGGCTGCAGGGCCGCATCGAGATCCCCGAGATTCACAGCAAGTGGGCTGAAGGCCCGGTCGTGAAGGTCCGCATCGATGCGCCTGAGTCCGTCGCGCCGGGAGCATCGATGCCGGTACGCGTGATCCTCACCTCCAACAAAGTGGGGCACGACTATCCGACCGGCCCTCTCGACATGATCCAGAGCTGGGTCGAACTGCGCGTCCGCGATTCCGTTGGCCGCACCGTCTTCACGTCCGGCCAGCTCGACACCCGGAACTTCATCGTCCCCGGCACCTTCCTCTTCAAGGCTGAACCGGTCGATCAATACGGAAATCTCATCGATCGTCACAACCTGTGGGAGATGGTCGGCGTCCGCTACCGTCGCTCACTGTTTCCCGGGTATTCAGACACAGTCGAATACAACATCGCCTGTCCCGCGGGTCTCTCGAAGCCCACGCCGAAAATGGTTGCGCGCAATTTCTCCGTTCCCACAGGAGACAATCCAGGCAAGCTGCAGATCGAGGCCATCCTGCACTACCGCAAGATCGATCAGTTCCTGCTCAACTATGTCGTGGGGCAGAACTCCGGGCTCACGGCTCCGGTTGTCGACATCGCCCGTGCCCGCACTGAGGTGTGTGTCGCGCGTGCGGAAGGCTCTCCCTCATGCCGGTAGAAATCCTTCCCGAACGGCCTCGGCGCAGTTCGAAGCGCCTTCGCCGCGTCCTGTGGACCTCTTGCTCGCTTCTCGTCCTGCTGCTGATCGGTGCAGTCGCCACGTGGCGTATCCGCAAAGAGAATCAGCCGGAAGAGTACGTTCCCGGAGAAACATCGAGCGACATTACGAATGTTGTTGCCGACCGCGGCATGCAAAATCCCGCGGTTCCCGCTAACGCCGGTGCCACAAAGCTGGAGCAGCGTGTTTCGGATGCCCTGCTCAATCCAGGAAAGCCGCTCCCTGCCGGTGCCCCCGAGCCGCGCTTCACAGATGTAACCAGGGCGGCGGGGCTCGCCGGATTTCGTCAGTTCAACGGCGCACGGTCGTCGCAATTACCGGAAGACATGGGCTCTGGCGTCGCGTGGGGCGACTTTGATAACGACGGACTCGAGGATGTGTTCGTCGTCAGCGGAGGAGGTCCTCTCGGCGCTCCGGCCAGTCAGCTTGCGCCGTCCATTCTCTATCGCAACCTGGGCAACGGCCGCTTCGAAAAAGTGCAGGACTTCCCCGACCTCCGCATTCAGGGTATGGGTGCTGCATGGGGCGACTACAACAACGATGGCTGGCTCGACCTGGTCGTCACTGGCTATGACGCAATCCTCCTCTTCCGCAACGATCACGGCCATCTGGTGCGCGACACCAGCTTCCCTTCACCGAAAGGTTTCTGGGCCGGAGCATCCTGGGGCGACTTCAACCGCGACGGTTACCTGGACCTGTACATCTGTGGCTATGTCCAGTACAAGCCCGCCTCCGGCAAGGACGCCATCTCTTCCTCTCAGTTCGGTCTCGAAGTGCCGTTTACACTGAACCCGGCATCCTACGCGCCTGAGCGAAACCTGCTCTTTCGGAACAACGGGAACGGCACCTTCACCGAAGTCGCTCAGCAACTCGGCGTCGATAATCCGGATGGCCGCAGCCTGGTCGCGCTTTGGCACGATTTCAACGGAGACGGCTGGCCCGACCTGTACGTCGCCAACGACATCTCAGAAAACAAGCTGTATCTCAACCAGCACGGCAGGTTTGTCGATGCCGGCCGAGATGCCTGGGTCGAGGAATATCGCGGCTCGATGGGCCTCACGGCTGGCGATTTCGACCGCGATGGCGATGATGACCTCTTCATCTCCCACTGGATCGCGCAGGGCTTTGCGCTGTACCAGTCGCTGCTCGCGGAACAAAAAGGTCAGGCAAACGGATCGTCACTGCACTTCACCGACGTGGCGGCCATGACCGGAATTGGTGAGCTTTCGTTGCAGAAGATTGGCTGGGGGGCGAGTTTCGTCGATATCGACTCCGACGGCTGGCCCGATCTTCTGGTCGCTAACGGCAGCACCTTTGAGCAGAAGGAGAACACTCCGCGGCACCTCGTGCCTATGCCATCCTTCGCATTTTGGAACGCAAAGGGCAACTTCTTCCACGACCTTGCCCCGTGGAATCGGAGCCTGGCCCAGCCCCATGTCAGCCGCGGCCTCGCCGTTGCGGATTACGACAATGACGGCGCAATGGACGTCGCCCTCGTGGACCACGGCGAGGGCGTCCGGCTGCTGCGCAATGATATTCCGCAGGGGCACTGGGCCGAATTTCGCCTGCACGACCGTGTGCCACCCAGTGGCGCTCCGCTCGGCTTCGGCGATGGCGCTACGATCATCGCCTGGGTGCAGGGCGTGCCGCTCCGCCGCACCGTCGGAAGCTCTTCATATCTGTCCCAGGATAGTCATCGCATTCATATCGGCCTTGGCACAGCGACACATATCGATCGTCTCGAAGTTGATTGGCTCCGCGGTAAAGCCGAGACCTGGAACAATCTGGATGCGAATCAGATCTGGGATATCACCCAGGGCGAACCGCAAGTGAAGCCCGTTTCACCCGCTGCCGTTGCGCAAGTCGCTTCCGCAACAAGTACCGCAGCGACCGTCGCATTCTGGACAAAGCAACACGCAGGCATGGACGCCATGAAGCGTGAACACAGCTACGCGAAAGCTGCCGCGCTATTCCGCGAAGCTCTGGCCATCAATCCCGCGCACGAAGACTCGCACTACTATCTGGCGAACTGCCTGGCTGCTTCGGGCGACATTCCGGGTGCCATCGCCGAGTTAGACGCCCTGGCCCATATCAACCCGCAGAACCATCGCGCGTTTCAGCGCAAAGGGGAGTTACTCGCGTCGGCCGCCAGGTCGGGCAGTGACTTAACAGCGGCGCGTCAGTCGCTGGATGCGGCGCTTCGACTCAATCCGGAGGAAACCGGAACGCTGACTTTGATGGGAGAAGTTGAGCTGGCGCAGGGCAGCATCGCCGACGCGGAGCACAGCTTCCAACACGTCTGCCAGACGAACCCTCATGCCACAGTGGCATGGTTCCTGCGCGGATACATTGCATGGAACCGAGGCAATTCCCCTCGCGCCTCGGCGATGCTGGGTCGCGCGCACCAGGCCCTGGGACCAGACTGGAAGCCCTCAGGCTCGGTCCTCGAAGGCGATGTCCGACAGCGGATGTTCAGCGAGTCAGGCTTCCTGAATGTCTTCGAGCAGCAGTGGGACGGGTCAACGAACCCCGCGCGCGTCTATGCAGGACTCAATGCTTACCTTCGTCGGTTTCGCAACGTCAGGTAATGGCTTGCAGGATCTCCTCGCATAGCGTAATCAGTGCAGGCGTGGCAACAATCCCTATTCCGGGTTCGATCTCTCGCGCATTTCGTCGATTGCAAGAGCAGAGTGGGCAACCGCTGCGCCCGCCCTCATCTCCGCCGCCACCCAGATCGCTTCCATGATTTCCTGCTCGGATGCGCCTCGTGCCCGGGCACCTGCAGTATGGTGACGAATGCAGTATGGGCACTGCGTCACATGCGCTACGGCCACGGCTATGAGTTCTTTTGTTTTCGCCGGCAGCGCACCCTCGGCAAATACCTGGCGGCTGAAAGCGCGCCACGCAGACAGGGTGTCAGGTGCATACTCTTCGCGTTTCTTTCCGATCTCGCGCGACGCAGCGGGATACATCGGCTTTTCCATTTTTTGATCCTCGGCAGTAAGGATGCTGCACGGGCTCGCAAAGAAGCCGGTACATCTGTTGCATACGGGAAGACAGTCTTTCCATTGTTTGGCCCGCCAGAGCCGCGCAGAATGCAGGGTGAGAGGAGAGTGCAATGGGAAGTTTAGCAGCGGTGAGTGCAACACCGGGACTCGGGCCGAACCCGGAAGAATATGAGGCGAGCACCTGCGAGTTTTTGATCCTCCGCGTGCTCCGGAAAGAACATGCGGATCTCAGGACGGATATCCGGCGCGTGCGAGCCCTGGCAAAACTGGCTGCCGAGCGCCAGGAGGCGGGGCATGCTGAGGTGACGATCGTCGGAGAACTGATCGAAGATCTGGCAGCGGAACTTGCAGCGCACATGCTCGCCGAGGAGCACGCCGTGTTCCCGGCACTCCTCGAACTTGAGCTTGCCTATGTCGGTGAGGGCCCGGTCTCGATGCCGGCGAGAAGGATTGAACCGCTTCTCTGAAGCATGTCACAGCAACACAGCGCTACCGGACGCACGCTGACCCGCATCCATCACGAGAGCAATGGCTATCGCCCGCCTGCCGGCGGGGACCGGGAATACCAACAGCTGTACGAAGAGCTGGCGAAACTGGATTCAGAGCTGCGCCGCGATCTCCGTATGGAGGACAACATTCTCTTCCGGCGCGCCACTCAGTTAGAGCGGGAGCTTCTGCGCGGCCGACCGGTATCTACACGTTGGCAGGTCGCTTAACCAAAGGAGAGCGCCATGATCCAGGTGAAGCGTGCGTACGAGGCTTTCGACTCCCGCGACGGAAAACGGTATCTGGTCGAGCGTCTCTGGCCGCGCGGCATCCGCAAGGATCGGTTGCGGATCGATGGATGGCTGAAAGACGCTGCGCCCAGCGCGGGGCTGCGCCGGTGGTTCTCGCACGACCTTGCCAAATGGACGGAATTTCGCCAGCGCTATTTTCGGGAGCTCGATGCGAGGCCGATGGCATGGCAGCCTATCCTCGATGCTGCGTCAGGCGACCACAGGGTGACCCTCATCTACAGTGCGCGCGAAACGGAGCACAATAATGCTGTTGCACTCCGCGATTATCTCGAGAAGAAGCTGCAAAGGCATTCTGCGCGCGCACGCAAAGCAGCATAGTATCTCCTGCGATGCACGCTGGGAGGGAGGAAGTCACATGAATACGCCGATTGACCAGGGCAGGACGGGAAATCGCACTCCGGTGAGCTGCCCGCTTGTTGCGGACGACATATTCAGGGTCCGCGAAAGGATGCTTGACAAGACGATCGCCGACTCGTTTCCGGCGAGCGATCCACCTTCGACCGATCCGGCTCCGGAATTTGATTCCTTTACTGCGTAACCCGGAAAGGGTCCCGCCTCCCTGTTTGCGGCTCCTAGTATCCGGAGAACTCTTCGGTTCGGATATCGTCCTCATCGACCTGTGCTGCAGCCAGTATGCTCCGCATGGCGGCAACCATGGCCGGCGGTCCTGCCAGGTAAAAGATCGGTCCCTGAATTGCTGGCAGATGCTTCCGCAGCATCTCTTTGCTGACGAAGCCGGTCTCGCCCGTCCAGTCGCGGTGGGAATCCTTCATTTTGGTCATAGTTGCGATCAGATGAAATCTCGGATTCTGCTTCGCGGTCTCGGCCAGCACCTCCAGAAAGGGGCAATCCTCAGGACGTCGATTCGAGTAGAAGAGATAAATCTGATGTGAGGCCTGCTCATATGCTGCCTGGCGGATCATGCTCAGGAACGGGGTGATCCCTATACCTCCGGCCAGAAGCACGGCCGCCCTTTCCGCCTTTCTGTGCAGCACAAACGATCCGCTCGGACCATCGATCCTGACCTCAAGGCCAGGCGAGGCTTTGCCCAGCACGCGCTTAAACGCCGTGTCCCTCATGCGCGTTGCGATCATCAGATCGCGATCAAATGGAGCGCTGGCGAGCGAGAAAGCTCGGGTGTTTCCTTCGCCATCCGTTTCCGGTGGATTCAGCAGTGTCAGATCGATGGACTGGCCCGCCCGATACTCGAAACCAGAGGGCTTTGCGAAGTGGAAGGCCATCGTGCCCTCCGCAACGAGTTCGCTCTTCTGAAGTGTCGTGTGCATTGACGTCGCGGTCATCATACTACCTTCGCCGGAGTGCTGATCACGTCACGCGTGTAGCTGCCCGGAACAGCCGGAAAGATTACGACCAGGCGATTTCAGCCGTTGATGGCGATGATCGCCAGCGTGAGATCCACTAGCTCCTTTTCGCTGAACTGGCTGCGTACGCTGCGGTATATTCCATCGGCCACATGGCTCTCGCCGACTCGCGTCACCACCTCGGTCCATGCAAGCGCAGCCCGCTCTCGATCGGAAAAGAACGGGCAATCACTTCATTTAAATGGTACGTCCGTGATGCCGGGTGGTACGAGCTCACTATTGTGACTTCCGTCCAGTTAATGCGGAAATGAGCACAGGAGGAAGTACATACCATGAAGCCGACAGAGGTTCTGGAAAGAGAACACCAGGTCATCGAGCAGGTAGCCGAAACATGCGGAACCTGCGCGGAAGCCCTGCGAAAGAAGATCACCGTTCCATTCAGCGTTCTCCAAAGTATCGTCACGTTCCTGCGCGTGTACGGCGATCAGTACCACAACCAGGAAGAGGAGAGGCTGCTGGACATGCTGCGCGAAAAGGGCGTTCCCGCGGGCAGCTGCCCGATTGCGACGCTCGAACATGAGAAGGAAAAATTGGTCGTGATGATTGATCAGCTTTCCTCGGCTGTGGACATTTATATCCAGAGCGGCGGAACTGTGAACAGCACGCTGATCGATACGCTGCAGGCGCTGGCGGAGTTCTACCCAGACCACATCTGGAAGGAGAATTATCTGCTGCTGCCAATGGCCGACAAGGTTTTAAGCGAGGCCGATCAGCGGACACTTGGACATGCCCTGCGCACGATCGACTCGAACAAGGGGGAGGATGCGCGGAGAACGGTCGAGGAATTCAACGCCGCAATCTGGCAGTGTTCGGAAAGCGCGGCCCTGTGGGATCGAGCGAACATCGCCTGATGCAGAGCAGGCCGGAGAGCACTGAGGCATGATTCTGACCAGTCAACGGCGCGAGCCAGAAAGGGACATTTATGGAACAGGCAATCACAAAAACTCACTCCGCAAGTGCAGTCGGTCCGCAGCGAATCCGTGACACCCAGGGACCTCGTTATCCGGTGTCGACCGGGGGCCCAATCCTCGACATCGATCTTGCAGCCATGGCTCAGCAGTTGCAGTGCGAACACTATGGATCCGG
>DASSKX010000113.1:0-5822 GCA_035689925.1 Acidobacteriaceae bacterium | reverse complement strand
AGTTCCGTGTCGATACCAATCTCGTCCTCATCCCTATGACCGTGACCGATCCCATGGACCGCCTGGTCACCGGCCTGGACAAGGAAAACTTCTCGGTTCTCGAAGACAATCGTCTGCAGAACATCCGGACTTTCTCCTGTGACGACGCGCCCGTATCCATCGGGGTAATCCTCGATCTCAGCGGCAGTATGGGAAACAAAGTCGTCCGCGCCCGGGGTGCTGTCCTCCAGTTCATGAAAACGTCCAATCCTCAGGACGAATTTTTCGTGATCGGGTTTAACGACAGACCTGAGCTGATCAACGACTGGACCTCGTCAGTTGACGACATCGAAGCCCGCATGGTCACCGTGCAGGTGGGTCACCGCACCGCCCTGCTCGACGCAATGTACTTCGGGCTCGAAAAGATGAAGCAGGCGAAGTATCCGCGCAAGGCCCTCCTCGTGGTTTCCGATGGCGGCGATAACAACAGCCGCTACACGGAGAACGAGGTTCGTTCCGCCGTGAAGGAAGCTGACGTTCAGATTTATTCCATCGGCATCTTCGATCCCGAGGCGGCCACCATCGAAGAGCGCAATGGTCCGCTGCTTCTGAATGACATCAGCAGCGACACCGGCGGCCGGATGTTCCGGGTCGACGACCTCTCGGAGATGGCCGACATCGCTACACGCATCAGCGCAGAACTCCGCAACGAATACGTCATCGGATATAAAACCAACAACGCGAAGCTCGACGGAAAGTGGCGTAAAGTGAAAGTCAAGCTGGCACCGCCGCCTGGTTTACCTCAGCTCACGGTGCATGCGCGTAACGGATACTATGCGCCTTTGCAGTAATCGATTTGCTGTTCTTCTCTTATTGCTCGCTTCGGGTCCCTTCATAGCGCGCGCGCAGAATGCAGCGCCGCAGACGAAACCAGCCTCTCCGCCGCAGGCGCAGCCGAATGTCTCGCCCCAGTCGCCGGAAGCCCAGCCCCCGCTCGATGTGGATCGCGATCCCGTTCTGTCCCCCGACGCCGCCGACAATCAGCCCGTCAGCCCCGGCAGCCCGAATGGCGGCCAGGAATTGCACCGCGACCACGGAGTCTTCACCATTCATCGTGACGTCGATGAGGTGGACCTGAACTGCACCGTCGTGGACTCCAATGGGCGGCTCGTGCAGGACCTCACACAGAATGACTTCCGCGTCTTTGAGGACAACGTTCCTCAGAACATCGTTTCCTTCCAGCACTCCGATATTCCCGTTTCCATGGGAATTCTCGTCGATAACTCGGGCTCCATGCGCGATAAGCGCCAGGCCGTGAACGCCGCAGCCCTCGACCTGGTCCGCGCTTCCAATCCAAGCGACGAAGCGTTCATTGTCAACTTTTCCGACGAGGCTTTTCTGGACCAGGACTTCACGTCCGATATCAATCAGCTCCGCCACGGGCTTGCGCACATCGAGTCCCGCGGTGGTACGGCGCTGTACGACGCCGTGGTGGCCTCCGCGGACCAGCTATCCCAGGGGGCGCGCCGGCCGAAACAGGTCCTGCTCATCGTGACCGACGGCGAGGACAATGCCTCCAGCCTCAACCTCGAGCAGGCCATCCGCCGCGTTCAGGACCTGCAGGGACCCGTCGTCTATGCCATCGGTTTACTGTTCGGCGATGATTCGCATGGAGGCGAGGCGCGCCGCGCGCGACGTGCGCTGCAGATTCTTTCCGACGAGACGGGCGGCATGGCCTTCTTCCCCAAATCCCTCGCTGACGTGGACACTATCGCGGCAGAAGTGGCCCGCGATATCCGGAATCAGTACACCATCGGCTACCACTCCACCAAGCCGATGAGCCAGGGCGGTTACCGCACCGTCCATGTGGACGCCAAAGCGCCGCGTCACGGCAAACTCTACGTCCGCACGAAGGCCGGGTACTATCCCAAACAGCCACGGCAGACTCAGCGTAAGGCCAGCGTCGCCGAGAGCCACTAGCGCCGGTCTTAGGCGCGAATCGCCGTATCCGCAGCGATAACGCAGTTGCGACCCTTGTGTTTGGCCGCATACAGGGCATGATCGGCGCTGCGCAGCAACTCTTCAGGCACCTCGGAATGGTCTGGATACATCGCCAGCCCGATCGAAATCGTGACCTGGCGCAGCATCTGGCCGTGGTAGCGCAGTGAAAGATCGCCGATCATCCGCCGCAGCAACTCCGCCCGTTCGATGGCCGCGCGGGTCGTGATCTCCGGCATGATGATGAGAAACTCTTCGCCCCCATAGCGACAAACAATATCCTCGCTGCGAACGCCCAGTCGCATCGCATCCGCCACCTCGCGCAGCACGACGTCCCCGGCCTCGTGGCCGGCCGTATCGTTGAACTGCTTGAAGTGGTCGATATCGAGCATCATGACGGCGACCTGCTTGCCCTGGCGGCCGGCACGGTTCAACTCTCGCTCGAGAGCAATTTCCATGAAGCTCCGGTTGAAGAGGCCGGTCAGGCCGTCGCGAATGCTTTGGCTTTCCAGCTTCTGCCGCAGGTGCAGGCCCGAAATCGCCATAGCCGCCATCTCGCCCAGAGAAATCAGTGTGCTCTCGCGCGCCTCGGCCATGGTGGCAATCTCATGCGACGGCAGCTCAATGGTGAGGATCCCGAGCGTTTCGCCATGCGCAGTGAGCGGCAGACAGACGTATCGTTCCGGAGCCTTGCCGGCGAAGTGCGTGCAGTGAATCTCGGAGCGCTCCGGCTTCCTCCAGCGGATGCGGCCCGAACGGATCGCGCAGCAGGTCTCCGCGACAAAGCCGTCGTAGATCACCTTGTCGACGCCGCCCCACGCTTCCACGGTTTCCATCAGCTGACGCGCAGAGTTGATGATGCACAGGCCGCCTGCCGTCCCTGGCAGAAGCTGTGTCAGATACCGGATCGTGACCTGCTGCGCCAGCGCCACATCCAGACAGAGCGCCACCTCATCGCGCGCTGCGATTAACAGCCGGGATTCTGCAGCCTGCTGCTCCAGCCGCCCTACTGTGAGCCTGAGGCGCTCGGTTGTATCGGAGATCTGGGCTTCGAACTTGCCTCGCCGCATCAGATCGCGAATCAGGAACCCGAAAAGGATCAGAATCAGCGTAGTGCCAACGACAATGACGGCAATGCGCCGCCCGAGGAGATACATGCTGTTGCGCTGTTCGGCCTGCTCGCGCTGATCGAGGTTTCTGCGCTCCTCGTCCTGCATCAGGTTCACGATCCGATGGCAGTCGAGGAGCGGCTCGCGGACCGCGGTAGTCGAATCCGGCGTGATGCGTTTCACGCTTGCCGTAAGACGGACGGCAGCCGCGATGAGGTCCTTGGCGTTCGCCTCCTCCGCCGGGTCCTCTCTCATCTGCTCCTGCAGGCGCAGGGAAATGGTGTTCAGTGCAACAGTGGCGCTCTGGGCGGCCCGCAGATACTCTTCGCTGGTGGTGATGCGGTACAGCCGGGCATCCAGCTCGATCCGGTCCAGCTGCTCAGCGACCTCGGCGAGATCGAGGAGATTGTTTTGTGTGTGATTGACCGGGCTTCCGGTGAACGTGAACGTATGCGCGTCCGCGTAAATGACCAGTGCTACGATGGAGCCCCCGCAAATGCCAAATAAAACAAAGGCCAGCAGGACGCGAACCATGTTCCGGTTGCGCGGCATCGGATTGGCCGTCGAAGCGGTCACCAGGGTTCTTTCGGGGGGAGTTGTCAGCGAGTGAACGCCACCATTCTAGCAGCGCCTCAGTGAGGACCACGTGTCATTTTGGACGCATCAAGGCTGCCTGGGCGAGCGTTCCCGGCCATTCCAGCTGATATAGACTAGGGAGTCCTTATGACCCAGACCCCCGCGCTCTCCGCCCTCCGCGTCGCCTCCGACGTGACGGAACTCATCGGATTCACCCCGGTTCTTCGCCTGAGCCGGGTTGTGCCTCCAGGGGCAGCCGAGGTGTACGCGAAGCTGGAGTTTCTCAACCCCGGCGGCAGCGTCAAGGACCGCGCAGCGCTGGGGATGATCCTGGAGGCCGAACGGCAGGGGCTGCTGCACTCAAAATCGATCATCGTCGAGGCGACGGCCGGCAACACCGGAGTCGGTCTCGCTCTGGTGGGAGTCAATCGCGGCTACCGGGTGATTCTGTTTGTTCCGGAGGGCTTCGCCGAAGAGAAATGCATGCTGATGCGGGGCTTCGGCGCCGAAGTGCACCGTACGCCGGAGGTCGAAGGCATGTCCGGGGCGATCCGGCGCGCGCTCGCCATGGCCAAAGACGATCCCAATGTCTGGCCGGCGCTCCAGTTCGACAACCATTCCAATCCCCAGTTCCACCACGACACCACGGCCGGCGAACTGTGGCAGCAGATGGAAGGTCGCATCGACGCCTTCGTCGCCGGCGTGGGCACCGGCGGCACCTTTTCGGGCGTAGCCCGCTTCCTCAAGGAGAGGAATCCGCGCATCCACACCGTCGCTGTGGAGACGCAGGGCTCGATCCTGCAGGGGGGCGAACCCGGGCCCCATAAGGTGGAGGGCATCGGGGTTTCCTTCGTCCCGAAGACCTTTGACCGCGAGATCGCCGACGAGATCGTCGCCGTTCCCGATCCTGAAGCATTCGCGATGGTCCGCGCCCTGGCGGCGAAGGAAGGGTTGCTGGCCGGCTCCAGCGCAGGGGCCATGGTGCATGCGGCGGTAGCAGTCGCCCGTCGGCTCGGCCCCGGCAAGCGCGTCGCAACGCTGATTCCGGATTCGGCGGAACGGTACCTCTCGAAGAACATCTTCGACGCAGAGATCTGAACCGCGCGCCGGCTGCGCGTTTCGGCTTGCCATAATCGAAACATGCTCGTTGGACTGGCAGCTCTGAGCCTGGCCGCATGGTTTTGGCTGGTGCTGTTTCGCGGCTGGTTTTGGCTCTCCGGACCGACGCTGCGGAACCTTTCTCCGCCTTTGTCCCCGCTGCACATCGCGGCCGTCGTTCCAGCCCGCGATGAGGCCGAGCACATCGCCGCCGCACTGCGTTCCCTGTTGGCCCAGCGCTTCCCTGGCGAACTTCGCGTCATCGTTGTGGACGACAACAGTACCGACGGTACAGGGGACCTGGCGCGCGCCATTGCCGCAGACGATCAGCGGCTGATGATCGTTGCCGGCGAGCCGCTGCCGCCCGGCTGGACGGGCAAGATGTGGGCCGTGGCGCAGGGCCTGCAACGGCCGGAAGCGCAGACTGCCGATTACGTCCTGCTGACCGATGCCGACATCGTGCATGCGCCAGGACACGTCGCCGCCCTTACAGCCAAAGCCGTTTCGGAAGACCTCGGCTTGGCCTCCGAAATGGTTCAACTCCGCTGCAACACCTTCGCCGAGCGCGCCACGATCCCGGCTTTTGTCTTCTTCTTCCAGATGCTGTATCCGTTTCGCTGGGTCGCTGCCCCCGCGCGGCGCACCGCAGCAGGCGCCGGCGGAACGATGCTCGTCTCGCGTAGAGCACTCGACAGCGTTGGCGGGGTCGATCGCATCCGCCACGCGCTCATCGACGACGTTGCACTCGCCCAGCAGATCAAGAGCGCTGGATACGGCATCTGGCTCGGCCACGCAGAAGCAGCGCACAGCCAGCGCCGCTATCCCACCTTCGCCGAGGTGTGGTCAATGATCACCCGGACCGCGTATGTCCAGCTCCGCTATTCGCCTCTGTTGCTGCTCGGAACCTGCCTCGGAATGCTGGCGCTCTATGCCGTTCCCGTCGCGGCCGCGCTCGCATTTCCCAGCCCTGCACGATGGCTCGGAATCGCCGCCTGGCTTGCGATGGCATTGATCTTTCAGCCCACCCTGCGCCGGTACCGCTGCAGTCCCCTCTGGGGACTG
>DASSKX010000112.1:0-2546 GCA_035689925.1 Acidobacteriaceae bacterium | reverse complement strand
ATGCTTTCGCCATGGAGCTGATCTTCGAGATTCGGGATGCGGAAGAGGGTGGCTATCATGCGCGCGCACTCGGTCATGCCATCTTCACAGAAGCGGAGACCTGGGAAGAACTCCGCACCAATATTCTCGACGCGGTGTCGCTTCATTTCGAGGAAGCTGCGGAGCGTCCTCGTCTGGTGCAGCTTCACTACGTTCGCGACGAGCTGATTCCGCTGGAAGCAGCATGAAGCTGCCACGGAGTGTGTCCGGCGAGCGGGTGGTTGCACTTCTGGAGAGGCAGGGATACCGGGTTGTTCGCCAAAAGGGCAGCCATGTCCGGGTGCGATATCACGGACCGCCGGAGCACTCGATTACCGTTCCCATGCACGATCCGCTGAAGACCGGCACCTTGCACGGCATTCTCGCCGAAGTTGCCCAAAAGCGAGGGATATCGATTGAATTGCTCATTGAACGGCTGTGAGCAAAATCCGCCTCGTTCGCATCCCATAGCCTGTGGCAAGATGCGAGAAAGCAGCTCACTTCATGTACCCTGAGGCGCCGGCCGTTTCCCCCGAGATCAGCAAGAGCCGCAAGCGTTCGAAATACCAGCGATGGATCCTGGCGATTGGGGCCTTCAAGCTGCTGCAGGCGTTGCTCTTCATCCTGCTCGGGATCGGCGCTCTGCGCCTGCTGCATGCCGACCTCCCGGCGATGACGGAACATATCATCGTGGATATCATGCGGTTTAATCCGGAAGGCCACTTCGTCAAAGTGGTGCTGGACCGGGTGGAACTGATCGATCCCCATCGGCTGCGGCAGATCAGCGTGGTGATTTTCGGCATCGCGGCAGTCGACACGATTGAAGGGGTGGGCCTGATGATGGAGAAGGCGTGGGCGGAATATGTAACGCTGATTCTGACCGCGTCCTTTCTGCCGTGGGAGCTGTTCGAGCTGGCGCGGCGCGTGACGCCTATCAAACTGGGGCTGACGGCGATCAACATTGCTGTGCTGCTGTACCTGGTTTTCTACGTGAAGATGCGCATGCGTGAGCGGCAGGAACGACTGGAGAACGGCGAGTAGCCGGCCGCTCTTTGCGCAGCGGCAATTCGAGCCTGTAATTTGGAGAACATGGCGGGACGAGCGTGCGTGATCGGTTCGGGTCCGAACGGACTGTCTGCGGCCATTGTGCTGGCGCGCGCGGACTTCGAGACGCACGTCTATGAAGCGCAGCCGACGGCGGGCGGCGGAGCACGCACGCTGGAGCTGACGCTGCCTGGCTTTCGGCACGATTTTGGCTCTGCGGTGCATCCGATGGCGGCGGGCTCGCCGTTCTTCTCCACGCTGCCGCTGGGCGAATGCGGACTGCAATGGGTGCACGGTGTGGCGCCGCTGGCGCATCCGCTGGACGACGGCACGGCGGTGACGCTGGAGCACAGCCTGAAGGACCAGGGACTGGTGCTCGGCGAAGATGGGACCGCGTGGCGGGAAATGATGGAGCCGCTGGCGGAGCGCTGGCCGGATTTCGCCGCCGATGCCCTGGCGCCGGTGACGAAGATTCCGCGGCGGCCGCTTCTGATGGCGAACTTCGGGCGCTACGCGATGCAGTCCGCCCAGACGCTTGTGAATCGCCACTTCAAAACCGAGCGGACGAAAGCGCTGTTCGCCGGACTGGCGGCGCATTCCTTCCTGAGTCTCGACGAGGCGCTGAGCCCGGCGGTTGGATTGATTCTTGCCGCGGCGGCGCATGTGGTGGGCTGGCCGGTGCCTCGCGGAGGATCGCAGGCGATTACCGATGCGCTGATCGAGTACCTGCGGCAGCTTGGCGGCGAGGTGCACACCGGCCGGCGTATCGATTCGCTCGATGAGCTGGAGGCGGAGGAGCGGTGCGCCGCGATTTTGTGCGACGTGACCCCGCGGCAATTGTTGAGCATCGCCGGCGAGCGGCTGCAGAAGACGTATCGCAAAGCGCTGGGCGCGTTTCGGTATGGGCCAGGCGTGTTCAAGATTGACTATGCGCTGTCGGAGCCGATTCCGTGGAGGGCGCGCGAATGCCTGCGTTCGATCACGGTACACGTGGGCGGCGCGTTTGAGGATGTTGCGCGCTCGGAGTACGCGGTCACGCACGATCAGATTGCCGACCGGCCTTTCCTGCTGGTGTCGCAGCCAACGCTGTTCGATGACACGCGCGCGCCGGAGGGGAAGCACATCGCCTGGGTGTACTGTCATGTACCGAACGGATCGACGGTGGATATGACGGCGCGCATGGAGGCGCAGATGGAGCGCTTCGCGCCGGGTTTCCGGGATTGCGTGATGGCGCGGCACGTGTCGACGCCGGCGACGCTGGAGAGAATGAACGCGAATATCATCGGGGGCGATATCAACGGCGGCGAACTGTCGCTGCGGCAGTTCGTCTTTCGTCCGGCGCTGGGGAATTACTACACCGGGACGAAGGGGCTGTATCTGTGCTCGGCCTCGACGCCGCCGGGCGGGGGCGTGCACGGGATGTGCGGCTATCATGCGGCGCGGATGGCGCTGCGGCGGATGTAGAAAGACAGCGTACGGCGGAT
>DASSKX010000111.1:0-4816 GCA_035689925.1 Acidobacteriaceae bacterium | reverse complement strand
AGCGGAGACAAAGGCGCTCGGGGCCGACATCGGTGTCACTTTCGACGGAGATGCGGACCGGGCCATGTTTGCGGATGCGCGCGGCAACGTGGTGAATGGGGACGCGGTCATGCTGCTCGCGGCGCGGGATATGAACGCACGCGGCATGCTTCGCAATGGCACCGTGGTGGCAACGACGATGTCGAATATGGGACTGGAAGCGGCGCTGCGGCGGGACGGCATCCGCATGCTGCGCGCGCCAGTCGGCGACAAGTATGTGCTGGAGCGCATGCAGCAGGAGAATGCGTCGCTGGGCGGAGAACAGTCCGGACACATTCTCTTTCCGCATTTGGCAACCACGGGCGACGGGCTGCTCACCGCGCTGGTGGTGCTGGACATCGTGCGGCGCTCCGGGCGTCCGCTGCACGAGCTTATTGCCGACCTCAAGGTTTTCCCGCAGGTGATTGTCAATGTGCGCGTGCGCGAGAAAAAGCCGCTCGACAAAATCGAGTCGGTGGCGAGTTCGATCCGGGATGCCGAGCAGGAGCTGGCGGAAAGCGGGCGCGTGGTAGTGCGCTATTCGGGCACGGAGGCGCTGGCCCGCGTGATGATCGAGGCGGAGTCGGAGGACGCGATGCGCCGACACGCGGATCGCATTGCTGCTGCCATTCGTCAGGAACTTGGGGCCTGATCGCTACAGGTCGCGCCAGTTCGGCCCCACCCCGATATCCGCAACCAGCGGGACGCTGAGTTCCACCACGTGCTCCATTTCGTGGCGTACCAGAGCGCTGACGGTCTCAGCTTCGTCCTCCGGGACATCGAAGACCAGCTCGTCGTGGACCTGGAGCGTCATGCGGCTGCGCAGGCGCTCTTTGGCGAGCCGCTGGTCGATCCGGATCATTGCCAGCTTGATCAGATCGGCTGCCGTGCCCTGCAGCGGGGTATTGATCGCGGTGCGTTCGGCGAAGCCGCGCTGATTGGCGTTGCGGCTCTGGATGTCGGGGATGGGTCGGATGCGGCCGAACATCGTACGGACCTTCTGCTCGCGACGGGTCTCTTCCAGCATGCGGGCGATGTACTCGCGCACCCCCTCGTAACGGGCGAAATATTTGTCGATGTAGAGGCGTGCTTCGTTCTGCTCGATGCCGAGCTGCGCTGCCAGTCCAAATGGCGATATGCCGTAGACGATGCCGAAGTTCACCGCCTTGGCGCGGTTGCGGGTCTCCTTATCCATCGTGTCGGCGGCGACGCCGAAGACTTCAGACGCCGTGAGGGTGTGGATGTCCTCACCCGTCTGATACGCACGGACTAGCAGCGGATCCTGAGAGAAGTGCGCGAGGAGCCGCAGTTCGATCTGGGAGTAGTCGGCGGAGAGAAGCGCGCAACCGTGAGCGGCAATAAAAGCGGCGCGAATTTCGCGGCCGAGTTCTGTGCGGATCGGAATGTTCTGCAGATTCGGGTTGGTCGAGGAGAGCCGGCCGGTTGCGGTTCCTACCTGGTTGAATGTCGTATGCACGCGGCCTTCAGAGTCGCAGAGGAGCGGCAGTGAATCGGCGTAATTCGACTTCAGCTTCGCGAGCTGGCGGAATTCGAGCACGAGGCGCGGCACGTCATTGCGGGCGGCGAGTTCTTCCAGAACATCCTGCGCCGTCGAAATCACCTTGCCCTTGCCGTACTTCAGCGGGCGGGGGAGGCCCATCTTGTTGAAGAGGACGTCGCCAAGCTGCTTCGGAGAATTGATGTTGAAGCGGCAATTGGCGAGGGTGTAGATCTCTTCGCTGAGGCGTTGCATGTCGGCGGAGAGGCGGTCGGCCATGCGCCCGAGCACGCCGGAGTCGATGCGGACTCCCGCTCTTTCCATCCGGAGCAGGACCGGCACGAGGGGAAGGTCTATGTCTTCATAAACGCGCTGTTCTCCGAGTGTCTCGATATCCGCGCGCATGGCCGCAGCGATGGACTGCACGAGATGCGCTGCCTCGGTGAGGTGGCGATCGCCGGTCTCGCGCAAGGTGCAGTCGCCGAAACGCGCTGCCACATCGCCGATCCGATGGGTCGTGTGCGTCGGATTGATGAGATACGAGTAGAGCATCACATCGTCCGCGGCACCGCGCAGCGTAATGCCCTGCGCGTCCAGCAGGCGCAGCGCGGCCTTCAGATCGTGCAGCCGCTTGGGAACGCCGGCGTCCTCGAGTAAGTCGCGGAGCGCATCGAGCGGCAGCACCAGGGCGACGCCTGGCTCCGCGGAGACGCCGAAGCGCAACTCGCGGGTTGCCGGCTGGCCAGGCGCGGCCGGCTGGGACGGCTCTCCAAAGTCGAGGAGGGTCGTGGTCCGAAACTCCGGCTCTTTCTCTTCGGCGGCTTCGGTCTCCTGCTCACTGATCTGTTCCGCTACGCTTTCGAGTTCAGAGGAGGGGAGAGCGAGAGCAAATCCACTCTGACGAGCCTGCGTGATGAATGCGGCAATTTGTTCCGGCGTGGGCTCGACGATGAAGTTGGCGGTTGTGGGCACCTCGGAGGGGGCAAGCTCGCGCAGGAGTGTGGTGAACTCAAGTTCGGTGAAGAGCGCGCGGCAGGCGGCGGCATCGGGGGTCTGCGTGCGCATGCCATCGAGGTCGAGCTCGATGGGCACTTCGCAGTGGATCGTCACCAGGTCCTTGCTGAGCAGTACGGCTTCACGATTGTTCTGGAGCGATTCGCGGTACGTTTTGCGCTTGATTTCGTCGGCGCGGTCAAGCGCTGCCTCCACGCTGCCAAACTGCTGGATCAGCTCCACCGAGCCTTTATCGCCGATGCCTGGCGCGCCGGGGATGTTGTCGATGGAATCGCCGCGCAGGGCCATGACGTCGATGACACGTTCGGGAGGGACACCGAGGGTCTCGACAACCTTGTCGCGATCGAGGATCAGGTTGTCCTTGACGGGATTGAGAATCTTTACGTGCTCATTGACGAGCTGCATCATGTCCTTGTCGTTGGATACGACGAAGACGGGGTGGCCGGCTTCCGCGGCTTTGCACGCCAGAGTTCCGATGACGTCGTCGGCCTCAAAGCCTTCGGCGAGGATAATGGGGATCCTGAAGGCTTCCAGCGCGCGGCGGATATAGGGGACCTGCTGCAGGAGATCCGGCGGCATGGCCTCGCGGTTCGCTTTGTAGCCGCCGTACGCGATGGCTTCGAAGGTCTGTGTGGCGGCGTTGAGCTTGCGGACGGTCATGGTGCGGGCGCGCTCGTCGCGAAAGACCGGGCCGGCGGGATCGAAGACCGCGGCGAAGAACTCCGGGCTGTAATCGCGCCGCAGTTTGTTGATCATGTTGACGAAGACATAGGTCGCCGCTGTGGGAATGCCGGTGCGCGTGGACATGGGCCGCTGACGCTGCATCGCGTGGTACGCGCGAAAGATGAAGGACATCGCGTCGAGCAGAAAAATTGCGGGCTTGCCGGAACTCTGCGCCATCGAGGATGAGTGTACCGCTTCGGCGGTGGCGGCTTGCGTCGCATGCGCAGCGCAGAAGAGGAGCAGCGCTGCTGTGGCTGCTCCTCGATGCGGCTTTCGTTCAGTTGGTGTAGATGCGGACGTAGTCGACCAAATACGTGGAGGGGAAGACGGTGGTCGCGTTGGGGCTGCCTGGCCAGTTGCCGCCGACGGCGAGGTTCAGGATGACGAACATCGGTCCCTGATCGAAGGGCCAGGTGCCGGAGATGCTGCCGGGATTGAAGGTCTCGTACGGCGTGGAAGGATCGTCAATGTAGAACTGCACCTGGCCTTTGGTCCAGATCATTCCGTACGTGTGCCAGGTGGCAGCGGAGAAGGTGGAGTTGCCGTAGGGCGATCCGCCATTGAGGTTGGTGCCGTGCACCGAGGCCTGGTACCAGTCGTAGCCGAGGTTGGGATTCGGCGGCACGCTGCCGTCGATGTGCTCCATGATGTCGGACTCGCCGCAGGCAGGCCAGGAGAGGGTAGTGATGTTGTTGCCGAGCATCCAGAAGGCGGGCCACATGCCCTGCGATTCGGGAATCTGCAGACGGGCTTCGATGCGGCCGTACTGGAAGCTGAACAGGCCCTGCGTCTTCATGCGCGCCGAAGTGTAGGTGCCGCTCGTGGGTTGCTCGGCAACGATGTGGAGATAGCCGTCAGTTCCGACGAAGGCGTTGGGATTCGCGCTGTTGCAGGGCGAGCTGTTCGATCCCCAGGCGCAGTAGGTCTCCAGTTCGTTGTTGCCCCAGCCACCGGCTCCGGTGTCGTAGGTCCACGTAGCAGGATTCGGCTGCGCGTTCATCGAGCCGGAGTTGCTGAATTCATCGCTCCAGACCAGCGTGCCGGAAGCGATGTTCGGCGAGAAAGCCTGGCTCGCGACGGTGCTGTTGGAATATCCCTTGGCAGCGGCGATCGCCTTGATGGTCAGGTTGCTGGCGACGAGGAAGGGCGCGAAGTACTGGATGGACGAAGTGTTTGGCGTGGAACCGTCGGTGGTGTAGTAGATCTTTGCGCCGGAGGTGCTGTCCTGCAGCGTCAGGATAACCGCGCCATTTTGCGCGGCCACGGTACTGAAGGTCGGAGTCGCTGCGGTTCTTCCGCCGCTCCTGGCGGGAACGGCGCCCACGTTGCCCGAAACGGCTCCGCATCCTGCCGCGATGGTGATGGCGACCACCGCGGTACAAACGACCGCTCTCGCCGTGAAGCTTGCTGGCTTCTGCGTGTGCGACTCTGCCTTCTGCGTGATCATGGCCGGCTCCGACTAGAGAATGAGGTGGGTGCTGCGGATCGTGCGGCAACTAATGTAACTCCGCCGAAGGTGCAGCGGAAGGGGCGAGGGCACCGCATGGTTTTGCTCTGGTAAGC
>DASSKX010000110.1:0-2411 GCA_035689925.1 Acidobacteriaceae bacterium | reverse complement strand
GCTGGCCGGGGCAGCCCCGGCGTTTATGGTTTCGCGCATGACTCCCCTTGTCGTCCTGCACAGTGAGTCGCGGCTGGCGAGTGAATCCCGCGGCAGCCGGCGCGTGCGCCGGCTACTGGTCGGTGTCGAAGTTGCGGTGAGTGTCGCGCTGGTGCTGATGACCGGACTGCTGACCGCCAGCCTGGTCAGGCTGATGCACGTCAACCGCGGATTTACCGTCGAGCGAACACTTGCCGCGCATGTGGAACTGCCGACGGAGTCGTGGCCCGATCGCAGCCATCGCGCGCAGTTCTACAAAGAATTGTTGCCGCGACTCGAGCGGTTACCCGGCGTCGAGCACGCGGCAATCACGAGTTCGCTCCCTCTGAGTGGCGATTCGTGGGGCGACATGGTGCGCGTTCCCGGCGACAAACGGTCGTGGACGCAGCTGCCGCTGGAGAGCTTTCGCTGGGTGAGCCCCGATTACTTCGCCGCGATTCACTTGTCGCTTGTTGGCGGGCAGATCTTCACTCCCGACGACTGGGGCAAAAATGTGGCGGTGGTCTCGGCAAAAGCCGCCAGGGCGCTGTGGCCAGGTAAAAATCCGGTGGGCCAGCAATTCACTTTCGCGGGTCGCGAAAATGAGAAGCCATTTACAGTCGTAGCGGAGGTGGCCGACGCGCGGACGGTGTCGTTGGCCAAACCCGACCCCCTTCTGATCTACGTCCCGTACTGGTATCGCTGCGATCCCTCGGCCGGACTCGTCGTGCGTACCCGCCAGGACCCCGGAGCGATGGCCGATGCAATTCGGCAAGCCATCTGGAGTGTCGATCGCGGCGTTCCGGTCCCGACCGTCCGCGCGCTGGGCGGCCTCGTCGCTGACTCCGTCGCGAACCAGCGTTTCGAGATGGACCTGCTGCTCGTCTTTGCCGTCAGCGCACTCTTTCTGGCAGGTCTCGGCGTCTACGGAGTGGTGATGTACTCCGTCGTGCAGCGTTATCGCGAGATCGGACTGCGCATGGCGCTCGGAGCACAGCGCGCGAATGTCTATCGCCTGGTTCTGCGCGATGGCCTGCTGCCCGTCGCCGCGGGTGCCCTGGCCGGCATCGCGCTGGCCTTTGGAGCCAGCCGCGTCATCAGCAGTTTGCTGTTCGAAGTAAGCCCGTACAACCCGGCGCTCGCGCTGGGCGCCATGGCCGTGCTGCTGGCGATCGGGACAGCGGCGTGTCTGCTGCCGGCGCGCCGCGCGGCGGCCGTTGAACCGATGCAGGCATTGCGGTCGGAGTAGCTACAGGCAACGACAGGGAAGAATCATGCTCAACGACTTCAAATTTGCATTCCGGCAACTGCGAAAATCGCCAGGCTTTGCGCTCACGGCCGTGCTGACGCTGGCTCTGGGCATCGGTGCGAACACTGCCATCTTCACGCTGGTCGATTCCATCATGCTGCGGCCGCTGCCGTTCCCGCAGCAGGATCGGCTGATGCGTATCAACTACGGCGGCGGAGACGCGACAGCGGCTTTCTTCCCGAAGGGCTGGCTGCGCGCCCTCGGCGAGCGCTCCACGAGCTTTGCCGGCATCAGCGGATTCGGTCCGAACGCCGAGTCGAACGTTGGCGATGCGAACTCCGCCACCCGCGTCTTTGGCGCCGCTGTCATGGTCAATGCGCTGGATGTCGCGGGCGTTCATCCCGTTCTCGGCAGATTCTTTACAGCGGACGATGCAAGAGCGAGTCACGATCCGCTCGTCGTCCTGAGCTACGGGTATTGGCGGGAGCACTTCGCCTCCAACTCCAATGTGATTGGGCAAACGCTGCGCATTGACGGTATCCAGCGCCGCGTCATCGGAGTGATGCCGCCCGGCGTGCACTTTCCATATACAGACACGCAGTTCCTCACGCCCGTTACATTCAAGGGCGGCGATGCCTACGACCCCTGGCTCGACTTCGATCTCCGCGGATTTGGTCGGCTCAATCCCGGCGTGACTCCGGCGCAGGCGCAGGCCGAGGTGCGGCGCCTTCAGAAACTGCTGCTGCCTTCGTTTCCGTGGATCATGCCGGACATCTGGGCGCGCGACATGACGGTCGTTCCGCTGCTCGAGCAGGAAGTGGGCGCGATGCGTCCTCGGCTGCTGCTGCTCTTCGCCGCCGTCGGTCTCATCCTCCTCATCGCCTGTGCGAATGTCGCCAACCTGTTGCTGGCGCGAGCCGCGGGGCGGCAGCGCGAGATTGCTGTCCGCAGCGCCCTCGGGGCGACCGGTGCGCGTCTGGTACGTCAACTGCTCGCGGAAAGCGTTGTCCTAGGCGCCGTCGCCGGCCTCCTGGGACTGATCGCCGCCGTCACCAGCCTCCAGGCGCTCGTCGGTTTTCTCCCGCCGGACACGCCCCGCCTGAGCGACGTGTCGTTGCACTGGCCTGTCTTCCTGTTCGCGGCG
>DASSKX010000109.1:0-2259 GCA_035689925.1 Acidobacteriaceae bacterium | reverse complement strand
GAGAATCATGACAAGCCGATCCAGCCCGAGCGCTATGCCGCCGTGCGGAGGCGTCCCGTACTGCAGCGCCTCGAGGAAGAACCCGAAGCGCTCCTTTGCCTCCTGGTCGCTCATCCCGAGAGCGCGGAAGATCTGTTGCTGCACGTCCTGCCGGTGAATACGGATCGAACCCGACCCCAGCTCGAGACCGTTCATCGCGAGGTCGTAGTAACGCGCCCGCACGGACGCCGGATCGGTGAGCAGCCGGTCCATATCTTCCTCGTGCGGTGACGTGAATGGATGATGCGCCGGAGCCCAGCTGCCAGTCTCCGCATCGTGCTCGAACATCGGGAAGTCCGTCACCCACAGCGGACGAAACGCCGCCGAGCCGTCCACCATGCCCGTCGCGCGCTCCTGCGATCGCACGACAGCGTCGGTCACCGCGAAAGCGCCGTGCCGGTCGGCGTACTTCTTCGCCAGCTCGACGCGGAGATTGCCCGCTGCACTCAGAACCGCGATTTCGCGTTCCGATAAGCGCCCTTCGAACTTCGTGTCGCTGGCGGAGATGTGGTGCGCCGCGTCGCCAGCAACGATGACCAGCAGATCGTCCGGCTGTGACTCGCTCAGCTCACGCAATTGTGCGACGGCTTCGGGGAATGACTTCTCCAGCCGCTTCAGATCGTCGATGAGCTTCGCGCCCTTCTTCGTATCAAACAGAGGACGGTTGTCGTCGCGCTCTTTGCGGCTCAGCTCCCCCACTTTCGGCACGCGTACCGCAACGACCGGCAGTGCCGGGTCAACGCCGAGCGTCTGCAGTTGCTCCGTTGTGAACACGCTGCGAACGTTGGTCAAGCCCGGGAGCCGCAGATCCGGTTTGTCGATGCCGTATTTGCGCATGGCGTCGTCGTACGTGATGCGCGCGAAGGGAATCGGCAACGTAATGCCGACCGCCTGGAACGCCGCCGCCATGAACCCTTCGACAACGGCGAAGATCGTGTCCTGCTGTGGAAACGTCATCTCCAGGTCGATCTGCGTAAACTCGAGCTGGCGGTCCGCGCGCTGATCCTCATCGCGGAAGCAGCGCACGACCTGGAAGTACTTGTCGAATCCGGACACCATCAGGATTTGCTTAAACAGCTGTGGTGACTGCGGCAATGCGTAGAAGTGACCCGGATGGACGCGACTCGGCACCAAAAAATCACGCGCGCCCTCCGGCGTCGACCGCGTCAGGAATGGCGTCTCGATCTCGTAGAAACCCTGCCCGGACAGGTACTCGCGCACCGCGAGCGCAATTTTGTGCCGGATTTCGAAGTTGTGCTGCATCTCGGCGCGCCGCAAGTCGAGATAGCGATAGCGGAGGCGCACCTCTTCATTCGAGATCGCGTCTTCGGCCGGCGAAAACGGGGGTACCTTCGCGTCATTGAGGATGAGCAGTTCGTCGGCGGCAATCTCGATTTCGCCGGTGGCCATCTTCGGGTTCACGGATTCCGGACCGCGCAGACGCACCTTGCCAACCGCCGCGACGACATACTCCGGTCGCGCCTGCTCTGCCTTGGCATGGCCTTCGGGCGTCAGCTCTTTGTCGAGCACGATCTGCGTGATCCCATAGCGATCCCGCAGATCGAGGAAGATGAGGTTGCCGTGGTCGCGCCGGCGATTGACCCATCCCATGAGCGTGACGGTCTTACCTGCATCGGCGGCGCGCAGCTCGCCGCAGGTGTTGGTGCGCTGTCGTGTGCCTAGAAAATCCAGCAAAGCTTCTTCCTTACGAATGAGGTTGTTATCCGGGGCGAATTCCTTCGCGCAGCGAAGGAGCGGAACTGCGTGTTGCAGAGGATTATTGAGGACCTCGGAGCGCTTGCGCCAGTTCGGCACGGGCTACTTTCGTCTGCTCGCCGCTGGCGAAGTGCTTCACTGTCAGAATACCGGAGCGCTGCTCGTCTTCGCCCAGCAGAACGATGTTGCGCGCCAGCTTATTACCGATCTCGAACGACTTTTTCAATCGGAATCCGCCGTCGCCCAGTTCAACGCGGAGACCCTCGCGTCGCAGCTCACGGGCCAGCGCCAGCGCCGGCGTATTCATCGGTTCTCCCAGCGGCGCAATAAAACCGTCGGCCAGAGCAAAGCCTTTTTCGGCAGCGGCGGAATCCGCTTCCGCACTTTGGAGGGTGAGGATCAGCCGGTCCAGCCCCATGGCAAACCCAATGCCCGGAGCCTTCGGACCGCCGAGCATCTCGGAGAGACCGTCGTATCGTCCACCGCCGACAAGCGCGTTCTGCG
>DASSKX010000108.1:0-4956 GCA_035689925.1 Acidobacteriaceae bacterium | reverse complement strand
AGTCTCAATCGGCGTCGTCACCAGCCGAAAATTCCGCCCCGTGTCGTTGACCTTGATGTAGAGCAGCCCATACCGCTCGTCCGCGTAGTACTCGATCCCCTCGCGACGGGGCTCAATCAGCGTCCACTCGCCGCGCGGCGTGTCCGCCCGCAGAAAGCGCTCCTCCGTCGTCGTGTGGCTCGAGCACTCCAGAATCAGATACTCATCATCGCGCGTTCGCCCCACGCCGATATTGAACCGCTCGTCCTTCTCCTCGAAGATCAGCTCATCCTGCGCATGCGGCGTCCCCAGCACATGCCGATAGAGCTGAAACTGCCGCTTCTGCTCCTCATCCTCGACCGTGTAAAACAGCGTGCGGTTATCCGCCGCCCATGTCACCGATCCCACGCGCTCCACGTACTCGTTCTGCACCTCGCCGGTGCGCAGATCCTTGATGTACAGCTTGTACTGCCGAAACCCGCGGTTATCGCAGCTGTACGCCAGCAGATTGCCGTCGTCCGACACGACCATCGTTCCCAGCGCCATGAACGACTCGTTCTCCGCCAGCGCATTCACGTCCAGCAAAATCTGCTCGTCGCCCTGCGGAGCCTCCTTCGTCCCGCGCTTCCGGCAGAAAATCTCATACTGCTGCCCCTGCTGCGTCCGCATGTAGTACCAGTACGCGCGGTCGCGAAACGGCACCGAGACATCCGTCTCCTTAATGTGGCTCAGCATCTCGTCGTAAAGCTGCTTCTGCAGCTCTTCCGTCCCGGCAAACGTCGCCGTGCAGTACGCGTTCTCCGCCTCGAGATAGCTGGTGACCTCGGGACTTTCCTTCTCCCGCAGCCACGCGTAGTCATCCACCAGCGTGTGCCCATGCTCCACCCGCTCCGTATGCCGCCGAGCCGCCACCGGCGGCACCGCTGCACCAACGCCCACAGGAATGGTCTCGCTCATACTGTTTTCTCTTTTCGGGGAAATGCGGCGGCTCCGCGCGAATTATCGAGCCGCCGATGAAGAGGATGCTGCCCGCTGCTACTTCGTCGCTTCGTCCAGCATCGCGTACAGCTTGCTGAAGTCTGTGATCTGCTTGTACCCGTGCTGCGTCACCACCCACGCGGTCGGCGTCTCATGCACGCCCATGCGTTCCGCGAGCGCCGCATCGGCCTTCACATCGGCCGTCAGCTTACCCTGCGGATCCATCACGAACGGCAGCGCCACCCCGTGCTGCTGCGCAAATTTCTGCGTGAACCGCTGCAGATCGTCCTTCGTCTCGATGTTCGCCTGATTCGCAAACACAGCGTTGCGATAATCATTGCCCAGCTGCTTCGACTTCGTGTCGAACCAGCGAGCATTCACCGCCGCCTGAAAACTCCAGTTGTGCTGCGGCAGCGGGAAATCATGCCGCACCCACGCCACGTGATAGTGGTTCACCGCCTGCACGATGATCGGATTATCGCGCCCGCACATCGGGCACTCCAGATCGGCGAACTCCACGATCGCCACCTTCGACCCCGCCGGCGGATGCAGCGCCGAAGTGTCTTTCGGATGAATCACGTCCTGCTGCGCGTACGCGCCGGCCGCCAGGACGAACACAGCAATGCTCAGAACAAAGAACTTGTGCAATCCACGCATGACTTTAATGTAACAAGACCACCTTGTCATCCCGACCGGAGCGTGGCCTGTTGTTGGCCACGCGGAGCGGAGGGATCTGCTGTTGCCAAACACCACGCCGCGCTCAGATCTTCCCATGTGGGATTGTTCTCCTCAATGAGTGCAACCTTCTTCTCCCGCCGCCAGTTCTTGATCTGCTTCTCGCGAGCGATCGCATTGTTCACGTATCGATACGATTCGAACCACACCAAACGGTCGCAGTTGTACCAGGCCGTAAAGCCATCATGCTCTTTGCTGCGATGCTCAGACGACCGCCGCCGAATGGACGATGTCATGCCGCAGTAGAGCGTCCGGCTTTTGCTCGCCATCAAATAGACGTAATAGATGTGCTCTCGTTGGCTCATCGCGGCAGGTAAAAAGCAGATCCCTCGGCTGCGCTCGGGATGACAAGCTACTTCTTCGCCGCCCTGTACTTCACCGCCACATACGCGAAATACACCACATGAATCCCAATCGTCACCGCGTACGCCGCCACCAGATGCGTATGTCCCATATCCATCGCTACCCCCGCGCCCCGCTCAGTTCATGTTGCTGCATGTCCAGCATCCGCAGTGCCTCATCCTGCTCGGCCTTCTGCGCGCGATACTCCGACACATACCGCAGGCTCGCCACAAAGATGCCCCACATCAGCCAGCCCGCCAGGTTCCACCACACCGCCGGCATCATGCTCGGATCGATCCCCGACCCCGTCGAGCCCCCAAACACCGGCGCCGGATGCTGCGTCCGCCACCACCGCGTCGACATGTACACCAGCGGCACGTCGAGATAGCCGAAGATCGCCATCACCGCCGCCAGCGTCCGCATCTGCGGACCCGCCGCAAAGCGCCGCAGCAGCAGATACGCCACATAAATCAGCCACAGCACCAGCGTCGACGTCAGCCGCGCATCCCACGTCCACCAGATGCCCCACACCGCGCGTCCCCACAGCGATCCCGTCACCAGGCCGATCAGGCAATAGACCACGCCGATCTCCGCCGAGGCCACCGCCAGCGAATCCGCCTTCAGCGCCAGGCTGTGGTTCTTATTCCGCACCGCCAGGTAGATCAGCGAACACGCCAGGTTGATCGCGAAGAACAGCCCCATCCCTGCCCACGACGGAATGTGGTAGTAGAAAATCCGCTGCACATCGCCCTGCTGCGAGTCCGGCGGCACCACAAACATCGCCACCCGGAACCCCTCTGCCAGGACCGCCAGCGTCGCCAGCAGCCAAACCGCCCGTAATGCCTTCATCCTCTGCCTCGTGCCGAAATCTCGGCCCTTCCCATGCTGCGGAACCGTCTCCGCCTGTCTTTTCAGCGCCTTACGCGCCCTTCTTGATACCCGACCAAAACCGCCCGAATTTTCCTCTTCACAACCGCGCATCCAATACGGTACATAGGTAACCCATGGCATGGATCACCCTCGCTCTCGGCGCTCTGCTCATGGCCATCGGCCTTGGCGGACAGATGTTCGGCATCCGCAAGACCTCCCAGCTCAGCGCCCACGACCGCCCCGCCCGTAACTGGATCATCACCGTCGGCAGCGTTGTCGTCGGACTCTGGATCATCGCCTTCTCCGCCGCTCACGTCCTCCATCACCACCACTCCGGCTCCTGGTAAGACTCGCCAGGTTCAGGATCGACATCCGGTCATCCGGATGCCGAAGGCGTTTGCCTGGACGGCCAGTCCCCTGGACGGCTAGTCCTCACTCCGCGTGCAAAATCACCTCGAACAGCATCATGCTGAGCGTCGTATAAACCACGTCATACGCCCCCAGCACCTTAATCCACAACACCGCATTCCCTTCCCCCGTCAGAATCGCTGACGACGACAGCACCATCCCCAGCAGCGCCGGGATAAAAATCGGAAACAGCAGCAGCGGCAGCAGCAGCTCGCGAATGCGCGTCCGAATCGACAGCGCCGCGAAGAAAACTCCATTGACGATCAGCGCCCACGTTCCCAGCGGCAGCACCAGCAGCAGCAGCCAGGCATTCCCCAGCGCGTGCAGGTTGTAGAACACGATGAACACCGGCGCCAGCGCAATCTCGATCGCCGTCACAAAGAAGAAGTTCGCCAGCGCCTTGCCCAGAAACAGCGAAGCGCCCGGAGCCGGCGTCATGCGCAGCGCATCGAGAACCTGATTCCGTAATTCCCGCGCCCACGCCTGATTCAGCGCGCTCACCGCCGCAAACATCGTGGCCACGCACAGGATCCCGCCCGCAATCTGCCGCGACACCGCCCGCGTCGGATCGAAGGCCATGCTGAAGACCACCACCACCAGCAGCGCAAAGAACAGCATCGAGTTGATCGCATCCTTCGACCGCCACTCGAGATGCAGATCCTTCTTCAGGTGCAGCAGAAAATACGCCGGCTTCATAGCTTGTCATCCTGAGCGAAGCGCGCCGCGGCGCGCGAAGTCGAAGGACCTGCATTTTCTTTGGTCAGATCCGCAACCGTCGCCTTCGCAGCCCGCAGATAATCCGCCGGCGACAGCAGCACCTGCACGCCGCGCGTTCCCGCAGAAACGGAAACCACGTCGAACAACTCCAGCGTCTCGTCGACGTACACCGGGAAATCCTTCTTCGCCCCAAACACCGTCACGCCGCCGCGGACATACCCGGTCAGCGGCTGCACATCTTTGAGCGACACCATTTCTGCCTTGCGCGCGCCCGCGGCCTGCGCCAGCTTCTTCAAATCCAGCTCAGCATCGCCCGGCACCACGGCAAACACATGCTCGCGGTCCGACGTGACGCACAGCAGCGTCTTGAAGACCTGCTCCGGCGGCAGCCCTATCTTCTCCGCCACCACCAGCGCCGAGAACTCCTCGGGATCCACCGAGTACTCGCGAATCTCGTACGGAATCCCCAGCCCGTCCAGAATCCGCGCGGCATTCGTCTTGTGGCTCATCGCGCGCCTCCGGCCGTGGCGAACTTCAGCTCGCCGTTCTTCGCATACGGCCCTTCGACCAGCGACTCCACCGCGCCCGCTTTCAGCGTCAGCACAAAATCCGCCAGCGGCTCCGCCAGTTCGCGCTGATGGGTGGTCAGCAGAATCGTCCGGTGCTCTGTGCGAAACGTCTCCAGCAGCCGCAGCATCGAGTGTGCGCTCTGGATATCCATGTTCGAGAACGGCTCATCCA
This sequence comes from Acidobacteriaceae bacterium, assembly GCA_035689925.1. Classification (GTDB taxonomy): domain Bacteria; phylum Acidobacteriota; class Terriglobia; order Terriglobales; family Acidobacteriaceae; genus Palsa-343. Next base: position 186 of record DASSKX010000108.1, on the reverse strand, counting down.
GCAGCAGCAGCTCCGGACGCGACACCAGCACCCGCGCCAGCGACGCCCGCTGCTTCATCCCCTGCGAATACTGCCCCACCGGCCGCGTCAGCTTCGGATCGAGCCCCACGCTCCGCAGCGCCTCTTCCGGAGCGACGCACTCCCGCCCCCGATACAAACCCGCGTAATAACGCAGATTTTCGACGC
>DASSKX010000107.1:0-3696 GCA_035689925.1 Acidobacteriaceae bacterium | reverse complement strand
GCGGCAGCGGCATGACCAGAAACCGGCTCAGCGTCTCTGCGTACGGCTCGTACAGAGCGCGCAGCTCGTTGAGACGCACGGAGCTCTGGTCGTCACGGCAGACGCGCACGCCCGCCTGGCACAGCTGGTCATAGATGGCGCGGTAGCGGTCCGGCGGAAGGCGGTCGGGAGCATTCGTCACCGGCGCCTGCGAATAGACCTGCGACAGATCCACCAGCGCATGACGTGCCATCGCAAACGTGAGCTGCGCCTGACGCGCGCTCTCCTCCTGGATGCTCGCAATGAGCAGGGCGCACGTATCGAGAATCGCCGTAACGGCGCTCAACCAGCTCTGGCTCGTGTGCTGCGATCGAAAGAGGCACAGCAGCGGATACGAAATATGGCTCTCCAGCAGCTCGGCCGACCAGCGCTCCCACTCTTCCAGCAAAATGACGAGCGCGTGCGTGCCACCTTCGAAGGAATGGCGCCGGATCAGTTCGAATGCCGTTGGCGGCGAGCCCGCACGCGCATCGAGCAGGGCGATATTCACCTCGCGCCGCGAAAACGCACCGTAGAGCACCGGGAAATAACCGATGACCAGCGCGACAAATCCGAGGCCAATCCCAGCCTCCAGCACCACCAGCACACGAATCGGCAGTGTGTGCGGAACCACATCGCCGAGCCCCAGGGTGAAAATCGTGGTTCCGCTGGCGTACAGATCGGTGATGAAGGGGTGCGCCGCCCCGCGTGGATCCACGAACGCAGCAGGGATCGCATAGTAGATCAGTGCAAACCCGAAGATTAGCGCAGCCGCCCACGCTCCGATGAGCAGCACCAGCGACAGCGGTCCATAGAAACTGAGCAGCGTCTCGCGCTTGCGTGGATGCCCGACGCGCACCGCCGCCCAGCGCCACGGAAACCACGTGACGGTATAGAAGAGCCGCGTCATGCGAAAACGGCCGCTGGCACGCCGCGGCAAAATGACCGTCTCGAAGGCGTCCAGCAGCGCGAAGAAAATGCAGGCCATGCCCGCAATGAACCGAAACGCATGCATGGACGCCAGCAGAGCAGGAAACCGCTCTGCCGTCAACGTCTACTGCGGAATCACAAACAGGCTGATCGACTGGGTCGGAAAAGTGTAGCTGACGGTTGCCGGCTTGCCCGCCGAGACGGGTGGCGTCACGCTGACGCTCGCCTGCTTCACAATTTGCGCCGGGTTCGCGCTGCTGTACTGGTATACATCGGCGCTGGTGGCGATGCCGCCCACGTTAGCCAGCGACAGACCGCTGGTGAGCGCGCCGAAGGTCTTGTTGATCACGACAATGGTGAGCGCGTTGTCCGAGGAACGCAGCGCGCCATAGACGGAAACCTGGCCCTGGCCGGTTTCGTCTGCAGCTGCGGCGGCGGTGGGCACGCATGCAGCGGTGAGGGCCGCCGTCGTCGAACAGGAAGCGAGCGCCACATCGCCAAACGAGGCCTTCGCCCCGTCGTAGTTACGGTAGATGGCGAAGGCTTCGTTCGCCGGGCCCTGCTTGCTGTACTGGTCGGTCGGCCAGAGCGTCGCCAGATCAAGCCCGTACTGGCCGAAGATACCGAGCACATCGGCCTGCGTCACTGCACCATTGATCGATTCCAGGCCGCCGAAGTTGTATTCGTCGATGGCCGTCTTCGTGCCGGGATAATTCTTCGCCACCCACGATTGCAGCATGGGCACAACCTGCGGCGGCTGTGCAGGAACATTGCAGTTGCTGGTGTAATTCGAATCCGTAAAGTAGTTCGGCTGCGGCAAGCTCGAGTCCGTATACGTCGGATCCCACAGAACACGTGTCGAGTTCAGGCGGGCCACCTGCTCGGCCGTATCCCCGGCCGTAGTGAACGCAACGCTCTTGCCGTTGTACGTCCCTGCGAAGTAGGCATGAATCACCAGATAGTCGAGCAGGCGTGTGCCGTAGGTGGCTTCAGCGGCCCTGAACTGCTGCAGGTAGTACTCAATCATCGGTACGCCGCCGTGTGCCGTGCGGTCAGCGGGATTGCTCCATGGCTGATAGCACGGGCTTCCGTGGCCCCAGCCGTTCTCGATGTCCTGCTTCGAATAGAAATAATTCCACCAGTAATCGATCACCGGACCACTGACCTGCGCGCTGGCATCGGCGGCCTTGATGGCGAGCGCGGTACTGATTCCACCCCAGGTCACTTCGTCGTAGGTCGACGGCGCAGGGTGAACGTCACGATGCACAGCATCCCACCAGGCGGGCTCGTTATCCAGATCCCAGATCGCCACGCCTTTGCCGCTGGCCCCGTTTCCGTACGCGCTGTTCGTCGCAATGGAGTGGGCCCATCCGCCCGACCATGTGCCCTGCGCCCACGCGGTTGTCGCTTGGGCGGCGGTGGGCATCTTCGCTTCCGTGCAGGTCTGTACGCAGCCCGTCTGGCTGGCCGACATCCCGTAGGGCATCGCCGCGCTGCAACTCATGCTGCAGGCCGGTGCGAGGACTTCCACGCTGCTGACTTTCACCACATTGCTGTCGCCCAGCAGCGAGCACCCGCCTGAAGTCGTGCAGGTCATCTGCGTCCCGCAGGAGGAACCGCTGGGGCAAATGCCGTTGCCGCAGCTTCCGTCGTATTTTGCCTGGCCCGGATATGTCGATTGCGGAAAGCTGCACGCCGGAGCGGATCCCGCGTTGTTGTTGGTGTTGCTGTTCGACACCCATCCCTGCAACGGCACTGTGCCCATCACCTGCATGCCGGCAGCGTCGGCCGCGCTCATGAAGTCGGTGAACGACGCGACCGTGTTAGGGTTCGGATAGCCGCCGTTCATTCCGTTGAAGTTCTCGAAATACCAGTCCGCGGCCGAGTTGGTCGTGTTGAGCTTGTAGTTGTAGCGCGAGGTCGCATCGCCGCCCCAGCGCACGATGCTGAAGTTCGCCGTCGCGGCGCTCGCAGCATCGAGTTGCCATCCGTTCGCGCCATAGATCAGCGGACTGATCGCATGCAGATGATTGCCCGCGTCCACCGTCAGGTACGGACCGGCAGCGGTGGCCGGCGGTGTCAGGCTAACCGTCGTCTTCCCCGACACACTCGGATCACTGGACGACGTGGCGGTGATCGTGACTGTTACCGGCGCAGGATACGGCGTCTGATACATGCCGGTCGTCGAAATAGTGCCCGCCTCACCCGTCCACCCGGAGGGCGGTGTAACAGTCCAGATCCAGTTGGGAGAAGTGCCGCTGCTGATCGACGCCGTGAACTGCTGCGATCCGCCGATCGTCACCGTGGGCGAACTCGGGCTGACCGTCACAGTCACCGCAGCCGAGGTGGATGTCGGCGCGGGTGAAGCATTCCCGCCTCCGCCTCCGCCGCAACCCACGATCACGGCGCACACGAGTGCGCCCCCGAATCGCAGAATCCCGCGCATCCCCCCGCCTCCCAAAAACAACACCTGAAATGCCGCAATTTTGGTTTGCGCAGAATTCTACTGACGGCCGGTGGGATTGCAAGGATTTTGAGTAAAACGCTTTGCTAAAGGTAATCGATGCGCCCTTACCGCGATGACGCAGCGCCCCCAGTACGGGATCAGTAGGTGCGGAGGTCGCCTTCTGGCTGCGGTCCGTGGACCAGCAATCCCAGTTCACCTGCCATGCGTTCGAGATAAGCGCGGGTGGTCGGCTGAACCGGGACCAGCGGCAGCCGATACTGCTCGCCGATTCGGCCCATCAT
>DASSKX010000106.1:0-4483 GCA_035689925.1 Acidobacteriaceae bacterium | reverse complement strand
GTGCGGGAATAGGTTTTAAATCCCGTAGCCGTGACCGCCATGTTGTAAGTGCCGACGGGAAGGTTGGGGAAGCTGAACAAGCCGCCGCCGCTCGAAACCGTCTGGTGTTTTACGCCCGTCGCTTCACTGGTGACAGTGACCTGCGCGCCGGGAACGACTGCGCCTGAGGGATCGGTCACCGTACCCTGAATGGTGCCCGTGCCGGCCAGCTGGCCAAAGGCATGGGGAAGGAAGAACAGGCCGACAGCCATCGCCAGCCCGAGTACGAGTCGACGCAGAGCAGGGGGCCGCGGATTCACTTGCATCATTTGCCTCACCTCCGAAAAATTTGCGGGTGGCCAGACTCAGGGGAAAGTCGAGGAGGTCTGACCTCTATTCGAATGGGGAAAATTATTGGGGAGGGAAGAGACGCCTGTCAAGGAAGCGCAACTCGCGGCCATACCGCATGCGGGGACGCAGAGAAGAAAATCGCTTTAACGGATGGAAAATTGTCGATCTGCGTGTCTGGCCTGGACTTCCGGCTTCTGACGGTAGCTCCGTGCGGGCGTCCAGCGCGCCAGGTGGACGGGATGATCTTCGAGCCCGGCGGGTCCCATCCTCCGCGGGCACTAGTCGCTTGAGTTGGCACGGATGGCCGCCATCCTGCCTTCCGCATTCTGCGCGGTCAGACCGTAGACGCGAACCGTGAGGGGTGCAGCCAGCAGCCTTGTCGCCGAAACCAAGCGGCGTCAGGGAGCCGCCGTGCCGTCGGACCAGTGGGCGACTGGAACCATAAAGATGGTCATCCGATCTTCGAGATCCTTGTCCGCCAGGATGGGTGAGCCAGGCAAACCGGCTCCCCAGCTTTTGGATGAGTCGCCGCGGACGAACCACATCAGGTGCGGGCGCCAGTTCTTCGCCGCATCGTTCAGGTACTGCTCCTTCGAGAGCATGTAGGACATCGCGCCGGGCTCTGCTTCCGGCAACTGCTTGCTGTCCACCGCCGACCGAATCGCCTCGGCGATCTCGGTCTTTGATTTTCCCGCCATGGCCAGTTTGGCTCTCATCAGGACGACCGGCAGATAGCTTCGTGCAGCGGCTGCGTTCACGCAGTTGGGAGACCGATTTTTGGGGCTCCAGAATTCCGAAAAATCCGTGCCGGCTGCAAAGCCTCGTTCCACGAGGCAGACAAAACCATTCGTGCCCTTCACGGCTGTCATATATCCGTTCCGCCCAAGCACCAGCACTTCGGCTCCGCCGGAAACGGAGGCCGGAGCCGCAGTGCGCGCCAGCGCGATTTCGGCGTTGCTGTCCGGCATCAGGTACTGCTCGAGAGGAGCCGCGGCTGGATACGCTGACTTCTCCGCCTGCGCTTGCGCCTGCGTGGCGGAGAAGGCCAGGCCGATCAGCGAGGACACCGCAACGAGAACGACGGTCTTCGTCTGCATGATGATCGCGAACTATTCCTCCGCTTTCTCGTAGCAGGTGCGCCCCGGTCCGCAGCGGGAGAGGTGGACGAAGTTCTCGTCGGGTCCGGCCGGGCCCATGGTGCGGAGACACCAGTAGCTCGAACTGCTGTGGAATGCGGGTAGCCAGGCGTCCGCATTCTGCGGCGTCAAGCCGTAGGGATTTTTGGTGCGCAGGCACTGGCAGGGTTGCGGGGACTGGTTCGTGTTGCTCATGGGATTCACCTCCGTGCCGGCTAGCCTGCCGCGCTGGGATCGCGATCGCGCTTCCCGGCCGCCAGCAGAATCGTGCGGGACACGGCGACAGGGAAGAGATCGAGTTTGTAGCTGTTCATGGAAAGCGGTTTGGCGCCTTCGACGGAGAGGCGTCCGGCGTCGCGGGCGGTCTCTTCGGTAATGGCTTTGCCGGCCAGCGCGGCTTCTGCGCTGGTGGCGCGCCGCACGACGGGCGACGCTGCTCCCATCGTAATCACCGCGCGCTTGCAGGTGTCGCCGTCCATTTCGAGAACGACGCCGGCGTCGGCAATGGCCCAGTCGAAGCTCTCCTTCTCACCATATTTCTGGTAAGCGGAGCGGGTGCCGGCGGCGGGCTTCGGAATTGCGATGGAGGTCAGCAGTTCATCGGGCTCAATGACGGAGAATTTGGTCGGGTTGGCATCCGGCGTGACGTAGAAATCTTTGAGCGCGACGGTGCGCTTGCCGCGTTTTGCGGAGTGCAAGTCCAGGTTCGCATCGAGCGCCAGCAGCGCGACCGCCGCCGAGGAGGGGGCGACGGAAGGGCACGTGGTGTAGTCCATGATCGCGTGGTACTGGTTCAGCCCCTCGAACGCGAAGCAGAGGTCCTTGCCTTTGCGGATGCACTGATATTCCGCCGATCGGTAGTACCAGCACCGCACGGGCTGCAGCAGATTGCCGCCCACGGTGGCCATGTTGCGGATGTGGGGCGTCGCCGCGCTCCCGCACGCATCGGCGAGCACCTGGTACGTCGAGCGGATGCCGGGGTGATCGCTGATTTCAGCCAGCGTGGTGAGCGGGCCGATCTCGAGCCCCTTGTCAGTTTCCCGAATGCCGCGCAGGCCGGAGATGTTGCGGATGTTGACGAGCTTCTCGGGTTGCGCGGTGCCCTCTTTCATGCGGTCGAGCAAATCGACGCCGCCCGCCTTGACGACGGCGCCGTCTTTCAGAGCAGCCAGGGCGGCGTCCACCGTGGAGCATTGTGCGATGGAAAAGCGGTTCATGCGATCTCCTTCCCCTGCGAGGAAGCGGTGCGGAGCGCCTCGAGCACGACGGCCGGGGTCATGGGGGTTCGGCGAATGCGCACGCCGAGCGCGTTGTAGACGGCGTTGGCGACGGCAGCGCCGACGGAGATGACGCCGGCGGCTTCGCCGATGCCGGAGGCATCCGTGGAGCTTTGGCCCAGGTAAGCCTCGACGAGTTTGACTTCGATCTGCGGGATCTCGCGCGCGCCGGCGATCTTGTACTGCTCGAGATTCGGGTTGACCATCAGGCCGTAGTTGGGATCGAGGAGGCGGTCTTCGAAGAGCGTGTAGCTGATGCCCTGGATGACGCCGCCGTTGATCTGGCTGATGGTCTGCTCGGGGTTCATCGGGCGTCCGCAGTCGTGCACTGAAAGGACGCGCTTGACGTGGATGCGGCCGATTTCGCTATCGACCTCGACCTCGGCGACGTCGACGCCGCCATAGGTGAGGTACTTCGACTTGTCGTAGTCGGGGACGCGTTTCGCCTGCGCCGACACCTGGCTGCTGGTCATTTTTGCAGCGGCGCGCTTGAAGGGCATCGGCTGGAACTTACCGGACTTGCTGCGCACTTCGCCGTCGACGAGGACGAGGTCGGCAGGTTCTGCGCCGAGGCCGGGAGCGATTTCGGCGAGGAACTTCTGCGAGGCCTGCCACGCCGCGTCGCGCACGGCAGGCGTGAGCGAGAGCGTGGTGACGCTGCCTCCCGAGTTCGGGCCTTCCGGGTAGTTGGTGTCGCCGATTTTCACAGCGATCTGCGCGGGCGGCACGCCGAACTGCTCGGCGAGAATCTGCGCCATGACGGTCTTAATGCCGGAGCCGATGTCCTGCACGCCCGAGAGCACCTCGAGCGAGCCGTCGCGATGAACGCGGACTTCAGCGTTCGAACCCATGCTGACGAAGCGGTACCAGACGGACTGCGCGAGTCCGACGCCGCGCTTGACCGGGCCGGAGTCGGAGCCGGCGACGGGATTGCGCGACTTCCAGATGTCGCTTTCGCGCACGATCTGGCGTTCGACGCGGCGAACAGGGTGCTCGTCGGTCTTGTCCCGCAGATCGATGGGATCCATGTTGAGTTTCACGGCCAGCTCGTCCATGGCCTGTTCGAGAGCGAACGCTCCCGGCGGATGGCCGGGGGCGCGCATCGACGCTCCCGGTCCGGCGTTGATGAAGACGTCATTGTCTTCCGTATGTTTGGAAACCGATTTGTACAGGTTCTGTACCGGACCGGAGCACCCGGCGCCGGTGCCACATCCGGCCGTGCCGTAGCTCACCAGATGCATCGCCGTGAGGGTGCCGTCCCTCTTTGCGCCGATGCGGAGCAGTTGATCGGAGCTGGGGCGATTGCCGACTGAGAGATGCTCTTCCTCGCGCGTGAGCATGAGGCGAACGGGAGCGCCCGCCTGCTTGGAGAGCATGGCCGCGGCGATGCCGTGATTGCCGGCGCCGAACTTCGCGCCGAATCCGCCGCCCATGTATTCGGTGATCACGCGAACCTTCGAGGCGGGAAGCTTGAAATAGCCGCAGAGCTCTTCGCGCACGCTGGCGGTGCCCTGCGTCGAGGCCCACATGGTGAGCATGTCGGGTTTCCAGTCCGCGACGACGCCGTGCGTCTCCAGCGCGGAATGGGTCTGCACGTTGGTGATGTAGCGGCCTTCGACGACAACGTCAGCGTCTTTCAGGCCCTGTTCGATATCGCCGATACGGTGGATCGACGGACCGTGCACGTTGCCGGTCTGCTTAACGTCGCGGGGGCCACCTCCGCCCCCGGCGCTGCCCTCG
>DASSKX010000105.1:0-3957 GCA_035689925.1 Acidobacteriaceae bacterium | reverse complement strand
TCCGCCGGCGACCGCCTGCAGCGGGAACTTCTTCCCATTCACCTGCACACGCAGACGTTCAGCTTGCGGTGCCCACACCCGAAACCGGTGCATTCAGCCCATCCCCTCGGAAAGCGTCAGTGATGATTCAGATGCAGCTTCCAGAGCGTTCCCCAACGGCAACACGCGCCATTGCGCTGCACCTCGGACGGAGCTACTGAGCGACCGGGGCCCGCTCGCTCAGCGGCAGCAAAGCCGCACCCAGAATGCCTGCATCACTCCCCAGCTGCGCCGGCGCGATGTGCGTCTTCCCCAACTGAAAGACATTTGGATCCGCCGGCATCGACATGCGATACACGTAGCTCATCTCGCGGACCGTCGCGAACATGCGCGGAGCAAACAAGCCCCACGCGGCAGCCGCGCCTCCGCCGATTACATACAGCGGCAGATCGAGCGCATTCACCAGATGCGCGAGCGACAGCCCCAGCGTGTAGCCGACCTCATCGAAGACCTGCAGCGCCCGCTCGTCACCGGCCTTCGCCAGCTCTGCAATCGCGAGCGCCGTCAGTTCCGCGTGCGTCGCCGCTTCGATACCCAGTTCCCTCGCGCGCCGCACAATCGCTGTCGCCGAGGCATACATCTCCAGACAACCGTGTGCTCCGCATCCACACTTCGGGCCTTCGGGAAGAATCGGTCCATGCCCCGATTCGCCCGCGGCACCCTGCTTGCCGCGCCAGATGCGGCCGTCAAGAATAATGCCGGACCCGACGCCGGTACCCAGCGTATACATGAAGAGAGACTGCGACCCAAAGGTTCGTCCCGCTCCCAGCAGCGCCTCACCATATGCGGCAAGGTTCGCGTCCGAGTCGACCTGCACCGCGCGATCCAGACGGCGCTCCAGTTCGGTTCGCAGGTTCAACCCGTCGAAGCCCGGCAGGTTCGGCGGATGATGCAGGACACCGCGCGGCAGTTCCAGCGGCCCCGGGCTACCCACGCCGATGCCGAGCAGTTCGCGGTTGGCGTGGCGATCAATCAGTTCGCAGATCGCTCCCGCCATATCGTCCAGAACCGTTTCCGGCCCGGAGGAGAGACGAGTCGGCAGGCTGATGGAATCCAGACGCTCGCCGGACGGCGTGACCGCCGCAACACGCAGATTCGTTCCACCAAGATCGACACCGATGCAGTAAGTGTTCATGAAAGCCGCGAGTCCATCATACGTGAGCGCTATCGAGCAGCTCTCAGCGATAGCGCCCCGTCCCCGGCACTCAGCCGGACAAATCGCATATCATGGACCCGGCACGTTTTCATCAACTTCCGCGGCGGTCCCAATCCTGGCCGCGGACAATTTGAGCGAACAATCTTCCGAAATCCATCAACCGAAACCGATCAGCGAAGGAGATAAGTATGCTACGCACAGCGAGCGCCGTTTGGCGCGGTGGACTGAAAGACGGTAAAGGCACGATTTCCAGCCAGAGCGGCGTGCTCAAGGACACGCAGTATTCCTTTGGAACGCGATTTGAAAACGGCATCGGGACTAATCCCGAAGAACTGATCGGCGCGGCCCACGCGGGCTGCTTCACCATGGCGCTTAGCGCGCAACTCGGCAACGCGAACCTCAAGCCGGAATCCCTCGAGACCACCGCCGAAGTCAAATTCGAAAAAGTCGGCGACGGATTCTCGATCACCGCCATTCACCTCACCACTCGCGCCAAAGTGCCGGGCGCCTCGGCAGAAGCCTTCGAAACTGCAGCCAACAACGCAAAGAACGGCTGCCCCATCTCGAAGCTTTTCCAGGGCAACACGCAGATCACGCTGGACGCCAAACTCGTCTAGCCACCGTGCCGGTGCCGCCCTTCTCGGCACCGGCGCCTCACCAGCGGAGTTGTTCCTGAAGAAAGCATGGAACCTGTCACGCACTTCCTCACCGGAGCTTGCCTGGGCCGCTCCGGTTTCAACCGAAAGACTGCCTACGCCACGCTGGCTATGACGCTGGCGGCGGAAGCGCCGGACCTTGACATGCTCTGGGGATTCCGCGGCCCCGTCGCGGAGCTACAACACCACCGCGGCTGGACGCATACCCTGATCGGCGCCCCGGTTGTGGCGCTGGTCATCACGCTGTTCGTGTGGGTGATTCACCGCATGCGCCGCGGCGAGCCAGTGATTCCGCCTCGCTGGCTGCTCATTTTTGTATTTGCCTGGATTGCGGCCCTCAGCCATTTGCTGCTGGACTTCACCAACAACTACGGCCTGCGTCCCTTCTTCCCGTTTGACCCGCACTGGTATGCATGGAGCATCGTGTTTATCTGGGACCCGGTCATCTTCCTGGCGCTGCTGTTCGCGCTGGTGATGCCGTGGATCCTCGGTCTCGCCGACCGCGAAATCGGGGCGAAGAAGAAGCCTTTTCGAGGACGCGCCTGGGCGATCGCCGCGTTAACAATCGTGATGATCTGGTGGGGCATCCGCAACGCAGAGCACGCGCATGCGCTGGAACTGGCACAGGGCGGCACCTACACCCACGAGAACCTGATCCGGGTGGCCGCTGAACCCCACATGGTCAGCCCGTTCGACTGGCACGTCCTGATGGAAACCACGGACTACTACCAAACCGCCGACGTGCATACGCTGAATGACCAGGTCGCGACCGACCAGGATCTGGACATCCTCTATAAGTCGCCGGTCACACCCGCCGTCGCGGCCGCGAAACAGTCGTATCTGGGTAAGGTCTACCTCAACTGGTCCCAATGGCCCCTGACGACCGACCACGGTCCAGCCTCCGCTCCCGGCGCAGACTTCCCTCCCCGACCGGACTGGCACACCATCGAGTTCCGCGACCTGCGATTCGCCTACTCTCCCATTGCAGGCCGGACGCGATCCACGACCGACGCGCCGCTGACAGGCTGGGCTTACGTTGGGCCGGCAAATGAGATCGAGGGGATGTTTATGGGCCGTCACGAGCAAAAGTAATGGCCAGTTTTCTACCCGATCAATTCGCGCCTTGACCGCCGCGTGCCGCCGTTCGAGAATGGGAGCAGAACGCATCAGGGACTCCACAAGGCGAGGATTTCGATGGGCGCATATTTGCTGATTCTGTTGGCGGTTCTCAGCCGCGTGGTGCCGCACGCCTGGATGAACTTCACCGCCGTCGGCGCTGGATTGCTCTACTTTGGCGCGCGGCGTCCGCTGCGCGAGGCGATTTGGCCCGTTTTAGCCCTGATGGGGACGGACGTCTATCTCACCATCGGCTTCTACCACTATCCCTGGCATACCAGCGGGTATCTGATCACCTGGGCCTGGTACGCCGCCGTGCTGGTGCTCGGACGCATCCTGCTCAGCGGCCACATGAACGTCACACGAGTGATTGGCGCTCCTGTCATTGCCTCGACGAGCTTCTTCCTTATCAGTAATTACGCGGTGTGGATCGGCAGCGTCATGTATCCGCACTCGCTCGCTGGACTCGACGCCTGCTACGCCGCTGCCCTGCCCTTCTACCGCAACGACGTGCTCTCGACAACGCTGATCACCGGCCTCGCCTTTGGTTTGCCGCTGATGGCGCGACGCCTCGCCGAGCAGCGCGCTCACGGCAAGTTGGCAACCTAGCGATTCAGGGGCGCAAAAGAACAGCGGCCACCCTGGGGTGGCCGCTTCTGTTTCCGCGGCAGCTACTTTTGTGCGGCCAGTTGCCGCAGCACGTACTGCAGAATGCCGCCGTGCTCGAAGTAGAGGATCTCCTGCGGAGTGTCGATGCGCACTCTGGCCTCGAACTCCTTCGTCGATCCGTTCGCCTTCGCCCGCACTTTGATTGCGCGGCCGCTGCCGAACCTGGAGTCGAGCAGCGCCTTGAGACCCGGAAAGTCATAGACCTCCTCGCCGGTGAGGCCGAGGCTTTCTACATTCTGGCCCGGCGCAAACTGCAGCGGCAGAATGCCCATGCCAACCAGGTTCGACCGATGGATGCGTTCGAAGCTCTCGGCAATCACC
>DASSKX010000104.1:0-4309 GCA_035689925.1 Acidobacteriaceae bacterium | reverse complement strand
GTCTCAGCGCGCGGCCAGAGCAGGTGCTGATCCTTGTGGACGACGAAGCGGAAGGTGCCGGTGAGGAAGGTCTCGAGCGCCGTGATGTCGACTTCGCCGTTGCCCTGCCCGGCATGCCCATCGCCGACTTCAAAGAGCGCTCCCTTTGCGTGCACGGGAATGTAGAGCGTGGTTCCGGCGACGAGTTCCTTGTTGTCGATATTGCCGGCGTGCATCCAGGGCGGAGCGCTGTTGTAGCGCCCGGCGGACTCGGGCGGCGCGTCGCCCATGCTGCCGAAGAACGGGTGCAGCGGGATGTCGATGCCAGGAGCAAAGTGGCCGATCATCTTTTCGCGGTCGAGGGGGATGATCTTCATCTTGCCGTAGGGGAAGTCGTCGGGCAGGAATCCGCGTCCAGCGCCAAAGCCGTTGCAGGCGAAGGGCGCGTCGATGTCGATTTTGAGGATGTCGACTTCGAGCACGTCGCCGGGCTCGGCTTCCGCAATGGCAATGGGGCCGGTGAGGATGTGACCGCCGGGGCCTTTGTCCTTCACCTGGTCGAAGATGGGCTGGTTGTACGCGGGAATTTCGGCGGCCTTGACGCCTTCGGCTTCGAGGCGCTCATTCGGGCCGCAGGTAGAGAGGGTCTGCACGCGCACCGTATCGCCGGAATGCACGGTGAGCACAGGCTTGGCTTTCGACCAGTAGTATCCCCAGGCCACGGTGGCCGGCGTGGCGGGAAGAAACGCGGGGGAGGCCGGCGACTGGGCGTTCGCGCCGGCCAGGATGACGAAGCAGGCGAATGCGCTCAGAAGCTTCAAGTTACCTCCGGAAAAAATGGCATGCTCCGCGCCTTCGAAGCCAACGCTGCTTTGCATCATAACCTTTGGGACCATCGGCAACTTTCATCCAGGAAAGCTCATCCAGGCAAAGATAAGCTCGACGCTTATCAGGGTGCCCATGGTGGCTTCGGCAAGCCATGTCCGGAAACCTGCGGCCTCAGCCTGGCATACCTCCGCGCCAACGCGCACGCGGAGCAGCGATGAACGGCCAGATTGGTTATGCGCAGGGGAAAACCGGATGGGGAGTTTGCTGGCGATGACTGGGGCTGCACCACAGAGGAAACCGCCACGTACCGAGGAAAACGTACTGCAATCAGAACGAGTGTTTCGGCTGCTGGTGGAGGGCGTGCGGGATTACGCGATCTTCCTGCTCGATCCGCAGGGGAATGTCGCTTCGTGGAATCCCGGGGCCGAGCGGATCAAGGGATACAAGGCCGAGGAGATTATCGGCAAGCACTTCAGCAACTTTTATCCGTCAGTGGATCGCGAGGCCGGTAAGCCGGAGTACGAGCTGAAGGTCGCGGCGGCGACGGGCCGCCTCGAAGACGAGGGCTGGCGGGTACGCAAAGACGGCTCGCAGTTCTGGGCCAGCGTGGTGATCACGCGCATCAACGACGAGCAGGGAAACCTGATCGGGTTCGGCAAGATCACGCGCGATCTGACGGAGCGGCGCATCGCGGAGCAACGGTATCGGCAACTGATCGAGGGCGTACAGGACTACGCTATTTATTCACTCGATCCGAATGGATTCCTGACGAGCTGGAATACCGGCGCGCAGCGGATCAAGGGCTATAACGAGTTCGAAATCCTTGGGAAGCATTTCTCGACTTTCTACACGCCGGAGGACGCGGCGGCGGGGATGCCGCAACACGTGCTGCGAACCGCCGCGGAGACGGGCCACTTCGAAGGGGAAGGGTGGCGCGTGCGCAAAGACGGCACGCGCTTCTGGGCCAGTGTGGTGGTGACGCCGATCCGCAGCGACCAGGGCGAGCTGATCGGGTTCTCAAAAATTACGCGCGACGTGACGGACCGCAGAGTGCTGCTGGAACAGATTCGACAGCACGCTGAGGAACTGGAGCTGCGCATCGCCGAGCGCGAGCAGACGAACGCCGAACTGGAGGCCTTCAGCTATTCGGTGTCGCACGACCTGCGCGCGCCGCTGCGTGCCATTGAGGGGTTCACGAACGCTTTCATCGAGGACTACGGCGAGCAGGTGCCGCCGCAGGGACTTGAGTATCTGCGCGAAGTCACCGCGGCTGCCGAGCGGATGAACCATCTGGTGCAGGACCTGCTGAACTTTAGCCGGCTGAGCCGCATCCAGTTTGAGCTGGCGCCTATCGATGTGGGCCATGTGGTGCGGCAGGCGCTGCGGCAGGTGAATGGGCGTGCGAGCGCGGTGAAAGTGAAGGTTGGCGAAGGATTATCCATAACCGGCCATGAGCAAACACTTGTGCAAATCCTTACCAATCTGATCGGAAATGCACTCAAATTCCAAAGGCCGGGAATGGCGCCCGAGGTAATCGTTTCGGCGGAGCGCACGAACGGCCACGTGCGCATCTCTGTAAGGGACAACGGAATCGGGATTGCACCGGAGCACCAGGAGCGCATCTTCCAGGTGTTCGAACGTCTGCACGGGCAGGAAGAGTATCCGGGGACCGGTATTGGGCTGGCCATCGTGAAGCGCGGAGCGCAACGGATGGGCGGCCGTGTGGGCTTAGACTCCAAACCGGGGGAGGGGAGCACCTTTTGGGTGGAACTGCCGAGGGCAGGAGATAAAGGATGACGGCACCGACGACTGTCTTGTTGGTGGAGGACGATTCCGCCGACAGTCAACTGATTCGCCGCGCTTTTGAGAAGGCGGGTTTTGCGATGTCTCTGATGCGCGCGAAGGATGGCGATGACGCGGTGGCGTATCTGGACGGAACCGAGCGCTACGAGGATCGCGAGAAGTATCCGCTGCCTTGCCTTGTGCTGCTCGACATCAAGCTGCCGCGGCGGTCGGGGTTCGAGGTGCTGTCGTGGATCCGGCGCGATCCGCGGCCGCTGCGCCGCATGCCGGTGGTGATGCTGACTTCGTCGCAGCACACCGTGGACATCAACCGCGCGTACGAACTGGGAGCGAACGCGTATACGGTGAAGCCGGACACGAGCGCGAAACTGGTGGAGCTGCTCGGTTCGCTGAAAGATTTCTGGATCGAGAAAAACGAGTTCCCGGTGATGGCGCAAAGCCCGCAGTTTCCCGCAACGCAGACAGAGGCGCAGGCGCATCGCGACCTGGTGCGGCGCATTCTGCTGGTGGAAGACGAGCGCACGGATGCTCTGCTGATTACGCGGGCGTTTACGCGTGCCGGCTTTCCTGGCGTGGTAGAGCATGCGCCGGATGGCCGCCTGGCGCTGGAGTGGCTGGACAAGCAAATTTCGCTGGGAGCTCCGAGCCTGCTGCCTTCGCTGGTGCTGCTGGATATGCGTCTGCCAGGAATGTCGGGACTGGAACTGCTGGACGCGATCCGCAGCCGTCGCGAGTTGAAGCGGGTTCCGGTGGTCGTGCTGGCCAGCGCGCAGGACGCAGAGACGGTGAACCGTGCTTACGAGCGCGGGGCCAATTCGTATCTGGTGAAGAGCGCCAATCCCGATGACGTGGGGCGGCTGATTCAGTTCGTTCAGCAATACTGGCTGATCGTGAATCGCGGCTCGACGACAGCTGTGAAGAACTGAAAGCCACAATGCCCGTGCGTGACGTGGCACAATCCGGGTCGCCGCTGGGATCGCTGGCGCCGGCCGAGGTCGAGATGATTCTTGACGCGGCCTCGCGTGCGCTGTGCGTCGCCGATGTGCAGGGCAACTGCCGCTACGTCAATTCCCACTTCAGCAGAATGTTCGGCTGCACGCGCGAGGAGGCGGTTGGCGCGCCGGTGCAGCGGTTTCTGCGACCGGTGACGCAGATCCCGCACAACTGGGTGTACCAGACACTCGATGTGCACGAAGTGACGCTCACGCGCAAGGACGGCTCGACGTTTCCTGGGCGGGTTGAGGTGCGGGAACTGGCTTCGGACGGGCGTTCGACGGGGCTGGCGTACCTGATCCGCGACATCGCCGACGAGAAGATCACCGAAGAGGCGCTGCGCAAGACCGAGAAGATGGCGGCAGCGGGGAGAATGGCCGCGGCGATTGCGCACGAGATCAATAATCCGCTGGAAGCCGTGATCAACCTGATGTACCTGATGCGCGGTGAGCCGATGAGCGGGGAGGCGATGCGGTACTTGTCGATGGCAGACGCGGAGATCGAGCGGGTATCGAGAATCGCGCGGCAGACGCTGGCCTTCTATCGCGATACGGGCAAGCCCGGACGGGTGGATGTGCGGGAACTGCTGAACATGACCGTGGATGTGCACGCCTTCCGCCATGCGCATCTGCGCGTGCACCGGCGGTATCGGACGGATCGGCAGGTAGCGGCTTCGCGGGCGAACTGCAGCAGGTGTTTCACAACA
>DASSKX010000103.1:0-4395 GCA_035689925.1 Acidobacteriaceae bacterium | reverse complement strand
CGAATCCGGATTGACTGCAGCTGCGACCTTCGTGGCGCCGGTGATGGACTGCAGCATTTTGACCGTCTGCGGCTGCCATCCGTGCGGCTCCGACTTTTCCGTCTTCCGGAAGCGGATCCACCCCGGATCCGGAAGGTCCTTCGTCGCGGTAACGGTCACCAGCGGCCCCTCGCCGCCGTTCTCCGGTCCGTCGGCTCCAGTGTCGCTGCCACTGTGCGCGCCCGTCCACAGCTCGCGGAGAGTATTTTCGAGTTCCGGGAAGCCTATGCCGCCGATCGGCGCGGGCGTCCCCTCAAAGCAGCGCTGCACCACCTCGTCACTGAGACCGAGGCAATCGAAGAGGTGGGATCCACGGTAGCTGTCCACGACGGAAATGCCCATCTTCGACATGATCTTCGCCAGGCCGAGATCGAATGCGTGGAGAAGATTCTCTTCGCCGTGTTCCAGATTCAGCTGCTTCGCCGTCTCCAGGGCCAGCCACGGGCACACCGCGCCAGCGCCCATCCCGAGCAGAACGGCGGCGTGATGCAGATCGCGGCAGTCCCCCGCTTCCACAGCCAGGCCGACGCGCACACGCTCTCCGGCGCGGATCAGCGTGTGATGGACCGCGCCCAGCGCCAGCGCCATCGGGATCGGCATGGCGTTCTCGCCACAGGCGCGATCGGTCAGGAGCAGAATTGCCGCCCCGCCGCGAACCAGTTCCACGGCCTTCGAGCACAGGTCGTCAATCGCCGTCACCAGGTTGCATGCCGGATGGAAGATGCAGTCCAGCACTGCCAACGGCAGTTCACTCGCCAGATGATGCTGCCGCGTCTTGAGTGACTCGATCTGGCCCAGCGAAAGGAGCGGCGAACTGAGCGAAAGACCAGGCAGCCGCTCGCGGCTGTGCAGGATGTGGGGCCACGGACCCAGCCTCGTATGCAACTGGATAACGCAGGCCTCGCGCAGCGAATCGATAGGAGGGTTGGTCACCTGCGCGAATCGCTGCCGGAAGAAGCCATACACCGGCCGCGGCGTGCGCGCCAGCGGAGCAATTGGCGTATCGTCGCCCATGGACCAGACAGCATCCTTGCCGTCAGTGGCCATGGGCTTCAGGATCATATTGACGTCTTCTTTGGTGTATCCGAAGCCAAGATGCAGCCGATTCAGGTCGGCCTGTTCCAGCGGCGTGACCTGCGTGTGCGGGTCGAGTGTTGCGTTCTCGAGCAGCTTTTCGTATTCGGGAGCCGACGCGTCGAAGTGCTTCTGCAGGTCGTCGTCTTCGTAGAAGACGTGCCGCTCCAGATCGGCCAGCAGCATCTGGCCTGGGCCAAGGCGTCCGCTGTGGACGATCGTCTCGGGGTCGAGATCCACCAGGCCCGCTTCCGATCCGGCGACGACCAGGTGATCTTCTGTGACAAAAAATCGGCAGGGCCGCAGGCCGTTGCGGTCCAGAGCCGCACCGATGAGATGCCCATCGGTAAACGCCAGAGCCGCAGGACCATCCCAGGGCTCGATGCAGTCGCCGTGATATGCCAGGAAAGCTGAATGGCGTCCCGCGCCCGCGGGTGGCATGACCATCCGCACCGCTTCGGCAACCGTGCGCCCGTTGCGAGACAGCAGTTCAATTACTTCATCGAGGCTGGTCGAATCCGACCCGCTCGGGGTGTAGACCGGCTGCAATTCGGCGGGCAGCGTGGACGCGCGAGCGGTCAGCCGCGCGCGATTGCCCCAGATGGTGTTGATCTCGCCGTTATGCCCCAGCACGCGGAACGGCTGCGCGCGATCCCAGGAAGGGGCAACGTTCGTCGCATAACGCTGGTGGAACAGCGCAAAAGGGGTGATATAACGCGGATCTGCGAGATCCGGATAGAACTCCGGCAGCAGCCGCGCCGAACACATCGCCTTGTAGACAATGCCCGAAGAAGAAAGAGAGCAGACGTAGCCTTCCGTCTCGGCGCGCTCGAACTGCTTGCGTGCGAGATACAGGCGACGGTCCAGTTCGGCATAATTTGCCGGCGCTGCAGTCAGCAGGATCTGCCGGATCACCGGTAACGTGGACAGCGCGATTTCACCCAGGATTTCCGGGCGCGTCGGAACGGAGCGCCAGCCGAGGATCGAGAAATTCTGTGCCGTAACGGCCGCTTCCAGTTCGCGAACCGCACTCGCGGCCGCAGCTTCATCGGCAGGCAGAAAGACCATGCCCACCGCAAACGGCTGCCCGGGAAACAGCTTGAGGCTGGTCGAAGCCAGCAGCAGATCGCGCGGAATCGCCGTATGTATCCCGATGCCGTCGCTTGATTTGCCATCCGCGGCCACAGCACCGCGGTGCGCCAAACGCGACAAAGCAGTCAGCGCCTTCGTCAAAATGTCATGCGTCGGCTGATTTTCCAGGGTAGCGACGAAGCCAACACCGCACGATTCATGGTCAAAACGTGTATCGACCAGGGTGGGGCGGGAGCCGCCGGTCGACACGGCCGGTTCAGCACTAATTCTCGTTCCCATATCCAACTATAACGGGGTTCCTTTTCTCGCAAAAAGCAAAATCGCGAATTTTGCGGGATTTTTTTTGCGCTTCGGGCGCGGATCTGTGAAAAAGCCAGCAGAAATAGAGAAAAGAGCCTCTTGAATATTTATACATGACGCCTGTATCTTTATACAAAGAGGCGCGGTGGCCGTCGCTGGCGGCTGACCGCGATTTTTTCTGTGAGCAAACACGAACGGCACAGCACGATCCGGCAGCTTTTGGCGGCCGAGCCCATCACCAGCCAGGACGAATTGCGGCGCAAGCTGGTCCGGCGCGGCTTCCACGTGACCCAGGCGACGCTCTCGCGCGACATTCACGAACTGAGCATCTACAAAGGCCCGAGCGGCTATGCGTTGCCCAACGGGAACGGCAATGGGCACGGCCACATCGCCGTGGTGGAAGAAGACCCTTCGGTCGACGAAGTGATGTCGAGTTTCGGCCTCAGCGTCCGGCAAGCGCAGAACCAGCTGGTGCTGCGGACCACCGGGGGCGCCGCGCAGCCGGTCGCACTGGCAATCGACCACGAGGAGTGGAGCGAAGTCGTGGGGACGCTCGCCGGTGACGATACGATCCTCATCATTTGCCCCGATCAGCGACGAGCCTCGGCATTGCGCGAGAAGCTCGAGCGCATGATCGGTTAGCAAGGCTCGCGACAGCGGCAATTCAGGAAAGCGCGGAACACTTTTTGTTGCAGGACTAAGGAAGATGGAGACAGGGACTCAAACGGCAGTTTTAGGTGTGAGCGGTTACGCAGGCATGGAGCTGGCACGGATTCTGCTGCGCCATCCGGGACTTGCCGGACACACGCCGGTATTTCTCGGCCGCGCCGAATCTGCGCCCGAGCCGCTCGCCGCTGTGCATCCGCAGCTGATGGACAACAATGGCACCGGCCCCAACGGGCTAAAGATCGAGCCGTTCTCCTGGGATCTGCTTCAGTCCCGCGGCGTTCAGATCCTGTTCCTGGCAACGCCGCACGAGCAGTCGCGCGAACTGGTGCCGCACGCGCTCGAGCGCGGCATCCGTGTCATCGACCTGAGCGGCGCCTGGCGTCTGACCGAAACAGCACATCGCGCGGTCTATCAGTTTTCCAACGAGGGATCCTCCGTCGCTACTGCGATTCAGGCCCAAGCCGTGTACGGAATGCCGGAACTGCACCGCGACGCGATCCCGGGTGCGAGGCTCATCGCCAACCCCGGCTGCTACGCCACCTCGGTTATTTTGCCGCTGAAGCCGCTCGTCTCCGCTGCCTGGATCGATACGGGGCGGGGCATCGTCTGCGACTGTAAGTCCGGCGTCTCCGGCGCAGGCAAAGCGCCCACGGCGAAGACGCACTTCATGCACGCTGCCGACAATCTCTCCGCGTACGGCGTGTTTTCGCACCGCCACACTGGTGAGTTGCTCGAGCAGCTCAACCTCGCAGCGGACCAGATCGTCTTCACGCCGCATCTGCTGCCGATTCCGCGCGGCATCCTCGCGACGATTTACGTCTGGTTCACCGAACCGCGCAAGTCTGCCGATGTGGAAGCGGTCTATCGCAAATTCTTCGCGGAAAGCCCGCTGGTGCGCGTCTTCCCTGCCGGCCATCTGCCGCAGATTCAGTATTCCGTTCACACGAATTACTGCGACATCGGCTTCCAGGTCTCTGCGGACGGGCGACGATGCGTCATCGTTTCCTGCCTGGACAACCTGCTCAAGGGCGCTGCCGGACAGGCGGTGCAGAATCTTAACCTGATGTGCGGTTTCAAGGAAGCAGAAGGGCTCGCATGAGATATGTCGTCAAACTCGGAGGCGCCACGCTGGAGAATCCCGATCTCCTGCACCAGTGCGCTAACGCGATCGCCGAACTCGTCAAGGATGGCAACCAGGTCGCGCTGGTACACGGAGGTGGC
>DASSKX010000102.1:0-4531 GCA_035689925.1 Acidobacteriaceae bacterium | reverse complement strand
TCTTCGCCACCTGCACCGTCTGCTCCGCTGTCTGCAGATCCAGCAGGCTGTCGCGCAGCTGCTGATCGATCTTCACCGTCAGGTCCCGCAGCCGCGAGCGAATCTGCTCCAGCTGCGCTTCCGCCACGTCGCGATCCCCGCGGAACTGTGCCTCTTTGAAGAGCGGAACGCTCAGCGTGCCCACCGCCGCGAAGGTCCCGTGATACACGCCGCCCGAAACCCCCGTCACGCCCCAGTTCCCGTTGAACTCAATGGTCGGAAATCGCTCGTGCAGCGTCGCCCGTCGCTCCAGCTCCGCGACCCGCAATTCCTGCTTCATCATCTGCAGGTCCTGCCGGTTGGCGTACGCCTGAGCGCGCGCAGCATCAATCGTCATCAGCTGCAGTTCTGCATACGGCGACGAATCTGTCAGCGCGATCTTCTGCTCCGGCGCGAGTCCAATCATCCGGTTCAGCGTGATCTTCGTCTTCTCGAAATTGTTATCGGCCGCAATCACCGCCTGCGCCTGGCTTTGGTAGGTCACACGCGCGCGCAGCTCATCCAGATTGGCAACAACTCCGGCCAGATGCTCCTCGTGCGCCTGGTTCAGCAGTGTCTGATCCGTGTTCAGCAGCGCGTGCATATACTCGGCCTGCGACCTGGCCGCCAGCGCCTGCAGATACGCGTTGCCCACGTTGAGCACCACCAGCCCCCGCGACGACTGCGCGTTGTAATACGCGGCCTTCTGCGCTGCCTGCGCGGCGCGCCACACGTCGTACCCAGCCCAGTTGAAGAGCGCCTGCGAAAACTTCACCTCGCCGATGGTCGTGTCCACCTTCGTGATCAGATGGAACGCGGACGGACTGCTCCCCGGGGGCAGCAGTTTTGTAAACTGCGCCGCCGTCGATGGATGAAAGCCCAGCGCCTCGAGATTGTATTCATGCACGCCCGTCTCGCCGTGCAGCGTGATATTCGGGATCAGCACGTTCAGCAGTTGCAGCTTCTGCGCCTCGGCCGTTTTCTGCTGCTCGCGTGCGATCGTCAGCGCCAGGTTGTTCTGAATGCCCATCCGAATCGCATCGTCCAGCGAAAGCTGTTTCACCTCCGGAGTCGCGCCGACGGCCTGCACGCTGCCCGCATACGGATTGACCGCTGAATTCGTGGGGTTGCTCTGCGCCAGGGCTGCGCCGCAGGCGATTGCCGCAGCCAAACCTACCATCGCCTTCTTCATCGTCCGCAAAGTCATCAGGATTCTTCTGTTTAGATCAGAATACCTGTTGCGGGTTGCCAAAAATTAAGCGAGCATCTTTCCCTTTGTCGCGGCACTTATCCACAGATAAGAGTGTCGCGCAAACCCTGATTTCACCGTAAATTGCATCGCCGACGTTCACTCCTGGAAAAAGCAACACCCCGATATAGCAGCACATCGAATTTTGTAAGAAGGGGATGGGCTCTGGTACTGCACGATTTCCCTCTGACAGGTTGGGTGTCTCTCCTGTCTGTCAGAGAGGTTGCTGTGATTGAGGAGCGTTGTTATGTCAGGGCAGCATGGCGAGTTGGTCCCCCTCTCGGAAGCCAATCCGCGTCCGGACGGCACATCCGCTCAGACGCGATACTGTGGTGGGCCCATGAGCGACGCCATCCCGAAAGTTCTCATGCTGCGGTGCGTGGCTGTCTCGCATCATGACGTCCACGCAGCTGCGAGACGAGCCGGCCTCTCTCTCAACATCGCCTTCGCGGAAAATCGCCGCGAGTTTATCGAAGACCTGCGCCAGGGTGCCGCCTCACTGATTCTGGCCGGCCCCGAATCCGTTCCCGATCTTGATTTGCAGGAACTCTTTGAACGCGCCCGCGGTGCGCAGCCGCCCGTTCCCGTCATCCTCATCGGGGGTGAATCTTCCGAGACGGAAGCGTTGCGCATCCTGCGTGAAGGCGCAACTGAGTATCTGCCCAACAGCGAGCTGGATCACCTGCCCTCCGTCCTGGCGCGCGCCCTCAAAGTGCGCGAATCCAGCACCGTCCAGGTGCGCACCCAGATCGAACTCGACCGCGCCGCCGCGCTGCTGCGCGACAACCAAAAGCTCATCACCATCGGCCGCCTTGCTGCCTCCATCGCGCACGAGATCAACAACCCGCTCGAAGCGGTGACCAACCTTCTGTACCTGGTCGGCGAAGAGAAAGAACTGCCCGCGAGCGCCCGCGGTTACCTGGAACTCGCCCAGCGCGAATTGGGACGCGTCGGCCAGATCAGCCGCCAAACACTGAATTTCTCCCGCGAAACCAGCGGCCCCGTGCGCACCCACATCGACGAGCTGATGGAAGAAGTGCTCTCGCTCTACAGCCGCCGCATCGCTGAAAAGAACCTGCGCGTCGAGCGCCAGTACGATTGCCCCGATGAGGCGAACGTCTACCCAGGCGAAATGCGTCAGGTGCTCTCGAACCTCGTCACCAATGCCGTCGAAGCATCGTCGATGCGCGGACGTCTCCGCATCCGTATCCGCTGCGCCCGCAACTGGTCCGATCCGGGCGTGAAGGGTCTCCGCATCTCAGTGGCCGATAACGGCACCGGCATTGATCCGGCGGTGCAGCGCCGCCTGGGCGAGCCGTTCTTTACGACAAAAGGTCAGCGCGGTACTGGCCTGGGGCTCTGGGTAACGCGCTCGATCATCCAGCGCTACGGAGGCGAAATCCAGCTGCGTTCTTCAACCACCCCGGAGCGCCACGGAACGGTGTTCAGCATCTTTCTGCCGACGAACATGCGCCCCACCGTGGTGGAACGCGAGCCCGGATCCAACAAAGGAGCACCCGGCGCCGAATCCGGCAGGACGCGCACCTTCCGAGTCTCCGGGAGCTACCGCGCAGCAAGCTCCTCGGCGGACAACTCCCGCGACCGTCTCAGCGAGTTTCCGCCGCAGCGGCGCGCCAGCGGCGACTGACCGTTAGCTGTACCGGAGCCAGCGCAGCATCTCCGGCACGGTCGCGCGTTTCCCATACATCAGCACCCCAATGCGGTAGATCCGCGCCGCCAGCCACACCATACCCAGCACCGAGGCTCCCAGCAGGGCCACCGAAAGCAGCACCTGCCAGTACGGCGGCATCTGCGCGCAGATGCGCATGTACATAATGATCGGCGTGAACGGCGGCAGCAGCGACAGCACCACCGACGTCGTCGACGAAGGGTTCCCCAGCACGTACGGCAGCATGAAGACGCTGATCACCAGCGGCGAAATCAGGATGAAGCTGAACTGCTGCACCTCCTGCTCCCCGCTCACCGTCGAGCCCAGAGCCGCCGCGAGCGCGCTGTACAGGAAAAATCCCAGCAAAAAGAAAACGCCGAAGAAAATCAGCTCCGGCCGCGTGATCCCCAGCGATTCCAGTCCGTGAATCCCGTGCGCCGCGGCAATCTGCGACCCGGCAGCCACCACCAGCAGCCCCGCCCAGATCGCCATCTGCGTCAATCCCGTCGCGCCCACGCCCAGCAGCTTCCCCAGCATCAGATCATCGGCGGAGGCGGTCGAAAGCAGCACTTCAAAGATCCGCGATGTCTTCTCCTCCACCACCGACCGGGCAATATTGATCCCGTAAATCAGGACCGCGCCATACAGCACCAGGATCAGCGCATACGCCCCCGCAAAGCTGCGGCCCGCATCGCCGGTCACCGTCTGCCCGTTCTTCACCTGCATGGTCGTGATCTTCGCGTGCCGCGTGAGCGCCTGCACCTGCTCGTCGCTCATGCCGTGCGCCATCAGTTCCTGGCGCACCAGTCCGTTCGTCACCGCGTTTGCCATCAGCGCCTGGCCCACAAAGTCCGTCGAGCTCCCCGAAACCCAGGTGGCGTCCTCCGGATTTCCCGTGGCATCCGACAGCTGCAGATATCCGCTGATTTGGTGTGTCTCCACCTCGTGATTGGCGCGCGCCACGTCCGCCGGTGTCGCCGGCGCATACACCTCCACGCCCCGCGGTGGATGCGGGCTCGACAGCAGTGCCGCTTCCACCTGCTGTGCCAGCTCCGCGTTGTTGGAAACAATCGCCACCTGATCGAGCCCCTGCTCGATCCTGTGCGTGCCCATGCTCCCCAGGTACGCCATCCCCGCCATGCCAATGGGCACCAGCGCCGTCGTGATGCGGAATACCTTGCTGCGCACCCGCTCCACATATTCGCGTTTCGCAATCAGCAGCGTGTTCTTAAGCATCGGCGCGCCCCCCGACCGTCTCGATGAAGATCTCCTCCAGCGATGGTTCCACCAGTTCAAATTTCGTGATCGTCGAAGCGGCCGCCGCCGTGCGCAGCAGATCCTGCGCGTCCGCATGCGGCTTCAGCCGAATCTCCGCATGCCCGGCGTAATTCTTGTACTCGGCGATCGCCGGATGACTCAGGAATCCGTCCTCGCCCTCGTACTGAATGATCACGTGATTGCGCTCGTAGCGCGACTTCACCTCGCGCATGCCGCCGGAGAGCACCGCTTCGCCGCGATTGATCAGGCAAATCGAATCGCACAATTTCTCCACCTGGTCCATGCGGTGCGTCGAGAACAGAATCGCGTTGCCCTGC
>DASSKX010000101.1:0-7889 GCA_035689925.1 Acidobacteriaceae bacterium | reverse complement strand
CGGGATGTGTTGTCGATCGCGCAGCGGCATGGATGCAGCAGGCGGAAATTTTTCACGGGAGTACGCGACCCGGCCTGGTGGCTCTCGGAGCGGTCGTGGCGGGCGTGGCTCTTTGGGCGCTGCGGCGGGGCTGGTACGCGCGGGCCGTCCTAGGATTCAGGGCGGTTCTCCTGCTGGCCGGGTGTTGCGGCCTGTGGATTGTGCCGCAGCTTGCCTGGATGTCGGTTCATGCGCAGCCGACCGATCGAGGCGCATTCAGCAAGCCGCTCAGCGGTACGCCTTCGCGGCGCGTGATCTGGATTGTCTTTGACGAGCTTTCGCGGGATCAGGCGTTTGAACAGCGCTTTCCGGGACTGACACTGCCGGCCTTCGATGCTTTCGCCGCGAACAGCGTTTCGTTTGCCAACGTGCAGCCTGCGGGCTACTACACAGAGCTGGTGATTCCGAGCCTGCTGGCAGGGGACACGATCACCGCGGAGCGAACGAATCTGGATGGCAAGCTGACGGTGCAAACGCAAGGCAACCGGCGCTGGCACCCGTACGCGGGCGCGACTCTGCTTTCCGATGCCGATCGTGCCAGACTTCCGCCCGGCGTGTCGGGCTGGTTTCTGCAGTATTGCCGGCTGTACGCCGCGGAACTGGAAGCGTGTTATCGCACGCTCAGCTTCCCGCTCCCCGGCGGATATTCCGAGGATCAATCGGCGTGGTGGAACGCGGTGGCTCCGGTTCGCAAGCCTTTTCTCCGGCTGATCGGCGCGCCCGTTCCGACGACCACGCCCGCTGCACTGCACGCTGCGGATTTTGAGAAAGTGCTGCATTATGCAGAGGCGATGATCGGGGATCAGCGGCTCGGTTTCCTGCTGCTGCACCTTCCGGTTCCGCACCCGACCGGGTTTTACAACCGCAGGACCGGCGCGATCGGTTATCCCGGCAGCTACATCGATAATCTTGCGCTGGCGGATCGCACGCTGGGGCTGCTGATGCATGACATCGCGCATACGCCGCAGGCGGCAGAAACAACGATCGTGGTGTCGTCTGACCATTCCTGGAGGCTGCCCATGTGGCGCAATGAGCAGGGGTGGACTGCGGAGGACGAACTGGCGGCGCGCGGCGATGCTATGGATCCGCGGCCGGTGCTGCTGGTGCATTTTCCCGACGAGCGCGGGGAGGTGCTGGTGACGGATCCGTTTCCGCCCATCCGCATGCATGCGATGCTGCGCGAGCTGATCGATGCCCGCATTGGCAGTCCGGAGGATTTGCGCAACTGGGTTGACGCGAAGTGAGCGGCATCGCTGCGGTGTTTCCACCGAAAGTTGGAGGCGACGGCCGTTGAAGCTCATGTATAGTCCGGGTACGCAAAACCCCAGTGCGATGACCGAGCAGAAAACGAAGATCCAGCTGATTGAAGATGCCGAGGCCACCGGCGAGGTGGCGTCTGTCTACGACGAGTGGCGGCAGAAGTCAGGACGGCAGAGGATGCCAGGCATTTTGAAATGCTTCAGCCATCGGCCGGACTTTCTGCGCGAGGTGATGAAGTTCAGCGACACGGTGCATTTTTCCGAGGGGCATCTGAGCCGGTGGCAGAAAGAGGCGATCGCGAGCTGGGTGTCGTGGCTGAACCGATGTCCGTATTGACTGGACTCGCATGCTTACTTCCTGCGTGTTCAGGGAGCAGAAGAGAAGACGGTGCAGGCGCTGGCTGCAGGGCGGCTCGATGAGGCGGAATTGAGTGCGGCGGAACGCGCGCTGCTCGAGTACGTGAAGAAGGTGACGGAGGCGGCGTACCGGACGACTCCGGAGGACGTGCAAAGCTTGCGGGAACATGGCTGGACGGAGCCGCAGATTGCCGAAGCCGTGTACATCACGGCGATGTTTGCGTTCTTCAATCGGGTGGCGGATGCGTTTGGGATTCCGCCGCAGGGGTATCTCGAGTCGAACGCGGTGACCAAGTGAGGGTGGCGGGATGAAGGCGACGACAAAAGGCAGGCTGGTGTGGAGCGCAGCCGGTTTGCTCGTTGTGTGGCTCGGCTTTGTGGCGTTTGTGGACTGGGCGATGCATCAGCCGCCGGAGAAGTTCGGGCACGTGATGGCGCGGATGCCGATGCCGGCCTATTTCCTGTTTCCTTTCGAGACGATGTGGAACCAGGCGCGGCACGGCCAGCTGAACGCCGGCGATCAGGCTCCGGATTTCACGGTGAAGACGCTCGAAGGCAGGACGCCGGTTCAGCTGGCTTCGCTGTGGACCGCGCAGCCGGTGGTGCTGGTCTTCGGGAGCTATACCTGACCGCCGTTTCGGCGGGAGGTTCCCGCCCTGAACAAGCTGGCGCAGCAGTATAAGGACGAGGTTGCGTTCTATGCGGTGTATATTCTCGAGGCGCATCCGACGGACGTGTGGGAGATGCAGTCGAATGTCCGCGACAAGGTGCTCTTCGCCAGTCCGAAGAACGAGGCGGAGCGGTATTCGGTAGCGGATTCGTGCGTGCGGCGGCTGGGGATCAAGTTTCCCGCGCTGGTGGATGGCTTCGACAACCGTGTGGAGGCGGCGTATACCGGCTGGCCGGATCGACTGTATCTGATCGCTCCGGGAGGGCGGGTTCTGTACAAGAGCAAGCCCGGGCCCTTTGGGTTTCATGCTGAGGAACTGGCGGCTGCGATCCGGCGCGCGGCGCCCGGCGTGAACCTGTCTCAGCGTTGAACGGCGCTGAAGTTCGCTCATGGGCGGAGTTCGGGGGACCGGTGCTCGGCGCGGCATTTTTGTGCCGCCTGCGATAATAGAGACCAGCACGTTCTACTGAAGGGCTCGCGAGCCGGCGGGCCAAAAGGCGGCATTTTCTTGTTCAAACGGTTTTTCCTTCCTGGGCTGTTGCTGCTGGCCGCGATCGGCGGATGCAGGGCGCAGAACCCCAATCAGAAGCCCGATCCGGTCGATCCGGCGCTGAATCGCAAAATTGAAGTCATGATCCGGTCGGAGCTGAGCGTCCCTCCGCAGTACGACGTGCAGATCGGCGCGCGACAGAAGAGCGACCTCTCCGGTTACGATTTGCTTCCGGTGACCTTCTCGCTGCCAGGACAGCCAGGCCACACGCAGACGGTGGACTTTCTGCTGGCGAAAGACGGCAATACGCTGGCGCGGCTTTCGAAGTGGGATCTCAGCGTGAATCCGATGATGCTGCTGCCGACGACCGGGCGGCCGGTGCGTGGCGACGCAAAGGCCAAGGTGACGATCGTCAACTTTGACGACCTCGAGTGCCCCTATTGCGCGCGGATGCATGCGACGTTCTTTCCCGAGACGCTGGACCGCTACAAGGGTCTGGTGAAGTTCGTGTACGTGGATTACCCGCTGGTTGAGATTCATCCCTGGGCCATGCACGCTGCAGTCGATGCGAACTGCCTGGCGGACGAGAGCGACACCGCGTACTGGAACTACGTCGACTACCTGCACTCGCATGGCGGCGACGTGAGCGGGCCGGATAACGATCCGAAGAAGGCCGCGGCGACGCTGGACAAAATGGCCGCTGACGAGGCGCAACGCGATCATCTGGATACCGGAAAGCTGAACGCCTGCGTCCAAAAGCAGGACACGTCGCGCGTGCAGTCGGAGATGAAAGCGGCCGACAAGCTGGGCGTGAACGCGACGCCGACGTTCTTCGTGAACGGGGAACGGTGGTCGGGTCAGCTGGACCCGCGGCAACTGAACATCATGATCGACCGCGCGCTGCGGGCGGAGGGAATCACGCCGCCTCCGGCTCCGGGCAGCACACCGGGCACCACACCGGCGCAGCACCCCGGTAATCGCCCAGGCGGCATGTGACCAGCGGTCGCGAAGAGCCCTGGCGGCGGGCACGGTTTTAACAAAAACGCTATATTCTGAAACGGAAGCGCCGTCCCCCCGACTGAGCGGCGCGGGAGCAGGGGAGAAATTTTGTCATCTCGAACGGTCACGCAGGACGCGGCTCGCGGCCTGATTTCCAAACGCAATCTGGTTTTCGCAGGACTGATTCTGACGCTGTGCGCCGGCTGCCAGCGTGCGCATGACGCCAACACGCTGGCTACGGTGAACGGGAAGAACATCGACCGCGCCGAGGTGGAGCGGGTGTACCAGAACAACCTGGGCGAGTCGCATCAGCAGCCGACGCCGGTGCAGGCGAACATCATGCGCCTGAATATTCTGCGGCAGCTCATCGACGAAGAGATCGTGATGCAGCGCGCGTCGAAGCAGAACCTGACCGCGACGGATGAAGAAGTCGCCGACCGGCTGAACGAGCTGAAGGCGCCCTTCACGCAGGAAGAATTCCAGAAACGGCTCGACTCGCAGCACATGACGCTCGACGATCTGAAGCGGGAGATCCGCCGCAACCGGACCGAAGAGAAGCTCTTCAATAAAGAGATCACCTCGCGCATCAACATCACCGACGCCGACATCACCAGCTTCTACAACGAGAACAAGGCGCAGTTCAACCTGCTGGAGCCGCAGTATCACCTGGCGCAGATCGTGGTGACGTCGATCCCGATTCCGCCGCAGCAGGTGGGCAATCTGCAGAACAGCAAGGCGATGAACGACGCCGATGCGAAGCGGAAGATCGAGGTTCTGCACAATAAGCTGGAGAGCGGCGATGATTTCGGCACGTTGGCCATGAACTTCTCCGAGCAGCCGAACACGTCGGGCAACGGCGGCGACATGGGATTTGTGACGGAGTCACAGCTGAAGTCCGATCCGCAGGTGTACGCAGCGATTTCGAAGCTGAAGCCGGGGCAGATTACGGACATTCTGCCGGAGTTCGGCGCTCCCGGGTCGAAGACGC
The DNA here is from genome assembly GCA_035689925.1 of Acidobacteriaceae bacterium. Taxonomy (GTDB): domain Bacteria; phylum Acidobacteriota; class Terriglobia; order Terriglobales; family Acidobacteriaceae; genus Palsa-343. The sequence goes on along the minus strand of DASSKX010000101.1, from coordinate 3,087 downwards.
CGGTGGGCTACGCGATTTACAAGATGATCGACCGCGAGGCGGCCGGGCAGCGGGAGCTGAACGATCCGCGCGTGCAGCAGGCGATTCGCCAGCAGCTGCGCAACAGCCGCGAGCAGCTGCTGAAGAATGCGTATCTGGAGATGCTGCGCGACCAGGCCAAGGTGGTGAACTACTACGCCGAGGATGTGTTCAAGAACGGGGCGAAGTGAGGGATTTAGGGATAGGGTGTAGGGGATAGGGTGTAGGAAAGAGAGAAGCGGCCGATGGCCGCTTCTCTCTTTGTGGAAGACGCTGCGCCGCTGGCGGTTAGAACGAGCGCGTCACGCTGGCGATGATGGTGTAGTCGGCGAACGCGGCGTCGCCGTGGGAGTGGTTGGCTATGTCAGTGACGCTGATCTTGCGATTGCGCTCCATGGCCCAGGGGCCGCTTACGTTGAACATGGTGCGGCCGCGGGCGTACATCAGTCCCGGTTCAAACGAGATGACGTAACCCGGACGGCGGAATCCGTTGCTCTTGCCGAAGGCATCGCGGACGGGCACGCCTTCCATGCGTCCTCCGGCGCTGAGGGCCAGGCCGCGGAGCAGCTTGACGTGGGTCACCGGACGCGAGAGGCCGCCGCGCCACAGATACTCGTCGGCTGCAGAGATCACGTCTTCGCCCGGGGCGGAGCGGAACGTCTTCACGCCGGTCGTATCCTGCGGGCTGAAGAGCCACGAACCGGTGAAGTAGCCCGACGTGTGCCAGAAAAACTCGCGGTAGGCTTCGGTTCCGAGCGAGAAGCCCCAGGTGCCGTCGCCTGGCTGGATCGATTCGTCGAAGGGCTCGATTGGCGCAGTGCCGTTGGAGAGGAACTTTCTGCCTTTGGCATCGTTGATGCCGGTGGGCAGTTTCAGCTGAGCGGAAAGAGCGACGTTGCCGTGGCTTTCTGTCGGCGGACGCCAAACCCAGCTCTCGATCCCGACGGTGACGTCGCCAATGCCGCCGGAACGGTAGACGTTCACATTGCCCTGCTGGTGGCGAGTGGCGTCGAGGCCGGGAATGCTGCCGATGACGCTGAGCCGCGGGGTGAGGCGATAGCTCAGATCCAGTTCCCAGAGGTCGACGTGATTGAGGACGGCGTTGTGCTTCAGCAGGCGCTGCTCCTGCCATTGGGTGCCGACGTAGTGCCGGAACGAACTGTAGGTGCGGAAGCCGGTGGTGACGGTGAGCCCGTGCAGCCAGGCGCCATGCGCGAAGCTGTGGCTGCCGGCTTCGGATGTCGGGTCGAGGCCGGAGATGATGGGTTGCGGTGAGTGCGCGGCGACGCACCCCTGGGCGTGGGAGAAGGAAGGCATGCAGCACGTTGCACTGAGCAGCAGGGCGGAGAAGGCCGCCGGCCGAAGAGAGCGCTTCATTGTCTGGTCTCCTGAAAAATTGGAACGGGGGGCCTGTGATTTGTTCGCGCCTGCCTGGGGTTTTATGCGGCGCGACAGATTGCTCCCGACGATAACAACAAGCTAGTCCGGCGGCATCGGCTCGCGGATGGAATGTCTGCTCCACCTTTGGTTGGAGGTGCCGCGACGGAGTCAATCTGTATAGTTTGGCGATGCTGATTCGTTTCGTTCGCGCCGCCGCTCTCGTGCTGTGCTGCTCGCTGGCGGTGCCGCTCGTTGCCAAACGCGCACCCGATCCCGCCTACAAGACGCTCGGCGGCCGCACGGAGAAGCTTTCCGGTCTGCGGGGCAGAGTGGTGGTGGTGAATTTCTGGGCGACGTGGTGCGCGCCGTGCCAGGAGGAGCTGCCGCGGCTGGCGAAGCTGGCTTCGGATTACTCCGGCAAGCCGGTCAGCTTTGTGCTGGTCTCGATTGACGAGCCGAAGGATCGCGCGAAGATTCCCGCGACGCTGGCGCGCCTCCATGTCGCGCAGGAGAGCTGGGTAGGCGGCAATACCGACGTGATGGATCAGTTTGGCCTGGGGGACATCGTCCCTGGGACGGCGATCCTGGACGCGCAGGGAAATATTGTTGCGCGCATTATGGGCGAGGCGCACGAAGAGGATGTTCGGGGGGCGGTGGACTGGCTGCTTGGCGGAAAGGCCGGCCCGGCACCGGCGGCAGTGACGAAGCGGTACTAGCTACTTCGGAACGTACCAGCTGCGCGCGTCGTGCAGGACGATCTCCGGCGTGCCGCGGTAGGCGGTGATGAGGCCGGTGGCGCATACAGGGCCGGACTCCGGCACGCGGCCGACGCGGCTGCGGTCGTCACGCCAGATCAGCAGCGTGAGCGGACTGGAGCGGGGCTTCTCGAGATTCACAAAGGTGGGCGTGCCCGGGCTGGTGGCGGCGGTGTACTTTCCGGCGACACGACCGCAGACGGTTACCCGCTCGCCGACGTGCTGGGAGGCTTCCGTTGCGGAGATGGTCTGAGCGTGCGCCGACGCCAGGAACAAAGGGACTGCAAGGACCGCTACGGGGATAGCGCGCATGGTTCCCTCCGAGACAGGGCCTGAGAGTATCGTCGCGCGGGAGCGGGGGCAATGACTCCTTTCGTTATCGCCGGCGGTGCCCGACGTAGCAGCACGATGCCCCGAACGGGGGAGAGACAGCGGGCGAGCCGGGAGCGGGCTGCCGTGGCACCGCAAATCAAAACTTTGTACGGTCCGGAGAGGGCTCGGTCGGGTGCCAATCATCCAGATCCTTTGACGCTGAAGCGCACTCATGTTGATTTTATCAATTTCAAGATTGACATTTATGATTATCTGGTGCATCTTTGATTGTGTTTGGTGATCCCGCAATGGAAGATCAGAAGAAAACGGTAGCCGACTGGCAGGAATTGACGAAGCTGACGCAGGGGCAGCCAATTGTCGTCGAGCGGGTCCGGCTGGCGGAGAAGGACATCGCCATCGAGGGTGCGTTTGAGCTGCCGCAGCTGGCCCGGCTCAACGCCGAGGATCAGGTGTTCGTGGTGGCTTTCCTGCGGAGCCATGGCTCGATCAAGGAGATGGAGCAGGTGTTCGGAGTCAGCTATCCGACGATCAAGGCGCGGCTGAACCGGATCGCCGGGAGCCTGGAGTTTGTGGAGACGGACCCGGCTCCGCCTGCGCCGGG
>DASSKX010000100.1:0-3344 GCA_035689925.1 Acidobacteriaceae bacterium | reverse complement strand
TCTGAGCACCCCGGCGTGCGCCGCATGACACGCAGGTAGGGTTCGGGGCTGCCCATGTATGCGTTTTCATCGGGGTTGGCAGTCCGCGCGCGGCGTTGGGTCCGGTGGGTTTCCTCGCACAACAAAAAGCGGGAAGCTCATGAGGCAGACGCAGTTACGGCGTGCCCTGGGGCTGCCGTCCGATGCTCAACCCCGCCGTTGTCTTCGCTGCTACCGTTCTGTAGTGGTAAAGGGGGGATAAATAGTGCGTTAACTGCACCAAACAATTTTCTTGCTCGAGTCGCCAAACCTCTTGACAGGGAAGCGTGCAGCAAGAAGAATGCTGACCAACGCGGAAATCGGCGTTCCCCGTCGTAGATAAAACTGTTTACTGCTGTACCCGCAGCGTGAATTTGTGCAGGGGCTTCTCATCCCATCGCACGCGGCCTGGCGCCCAGGAGCTTTATTCCGGCGCCTCAGGGGACGGTTCCTCAAGAGATCCGACCGCTGCTGTCGCTGCCAGATTCGGTGTAATTCGGCCCTGAAGTGAGTAGCAGTTCGTTTTCTGCAAGACCAATTGCAGTTCAGGAGGCACAACTAATGAAGTTTCCAGTATGGAGGAAGTTTCTCCTGCCGGTATTTCTTCTGCTCGCATGCGCAGGCTTGTACGCGCAGCAGAATTCAGAAATTACCGGAGTCGTCAGCGATCCTTCCGGCGCAGCCATCCCCGGCGCGCACGTCACCCTAACCAACGAAGCTACAGGAGCGGCTCAGACGGAGGACACCGACAGCGCCGGTCTGTTCAACTTCCCGGCTCTCAACGTGGGCACCTACCAACTGAGCGTCGCGGCCAGCGGCTTTCAGAACTACGCGGCCAGCGGCATCGTGCTGGATGTTTCCCGCGTGCTCCGTCACGATGTTCACCTGAAGGTGGGCGCTTCGACGGAAACCGTGCGCGTGCAGGCGGACCAACTGACGCTGCAGACCGACTCGAACGTGGTCAGCAACCTGATCAGCAGCGAGCAGATCACGCACATCGCCACGGAGAACCGCAACTTTGCCGCGCTGGCGACGCTCGGTCTGGGCGTCAGCTCCGCTCTGCCGGATAACAACACGCCAACGTCGGTGGCCTCCAACTTCACCATCAGCATCAACGGACTCCGCCAGAGCCACAATATCTGGCTGATCGACGGCACGGAGGCCGATGACCGCGGCGGCGCCGGCGGCATGGACATCATGCCTTCGCAGGACGCCATCTCCGAGTTCCAGGTGATGAGCAGCAATTACCCGCCGGACTACGGCATCTCCTCCGGCGCGACCATTACCCTGGCCTTCAAGAGCGGCGGCCAGCATTATCACGGTGAACTGTTCGAGTTCAACCGCAACACCGTCTTCGACGCGAACAACTACTTCAACAAGACCAATCCAGCGAAGGTCATTGCCCGCCAGAAGCTGAACTACAACATCTTCGGCGGCAATATCGGTGGGCCGCTGCTGCCGTTCCAGCACCCCCGGAAGACTTTCTTCTTCTGGAATGAGGAATGGCGCAAGATCATCCAGGGCAGCACGCCGACGCTGGTGAACACCCTTCCGGCGGCGGACTTCCCGACGGCTGGCCAGGCGCTGCACTACGTGGCTCCTTCGTATGCCGCCGGCAGGCAGATCTATGTTCCGAAGCAGGTGACCGATCCAGCCTTCCTGGCGAAACTGACAGCCGATGGTCTTACCCCGGGACAGCCTTTCCCGAATCAGACCATCCCCGCGAACCTGTTCGATCCCAACGCGCTGCTGTATTTCTCGTCGGGACTTATCCCGCACCCGACTTCCGGTGACAAAGTCGTGTCGCAGGCCGAAACACCGATCAACGTGCGTGACGACATTGTGCGCATCGATCACCAGCTCACGCCGAAGTGGCAGATCATGGGCCACTACGAACACAATGCAGTGACCCAGGGCAATGCAAAGCCGTTCCTGGGCTGGCTGTCGGCCGACTACAACACGGTTACCAGCACACTGTCGAATCCCGCCAATTCGGCTGCCCTCAAGCTCAGCGGCACCATCAGCCCATCGCTGCTGCTGGAAGCCAGCATGAACTACGACGGCAACATCATCGACATCACCAACAGCAAGAACTCGCTGTTGCCGACCGGATGGAGTGTGACCCCGTTCTTCAACAACGGATTCAAGTCGCTGCCGGGCATCACCGGTTTCGGCAATCCGTACAGCACCAACTTGGATATGGGATCCGCTCCCTGGCACAACGCGGCGGAGGACTACCAGCCGAAGGTGGACGTCTCCTGGACCAGAGGGGTTCATCAGCTGAAGTTCGGGTTCGGCTACAACCGCTACACCAAAAACCAGCAGTTGTTCGGCGATAAGGAGGGCGCTTTCAGCTTCGGCGGTTCTCTGACATCCGACCCCACGGGAGCCAACAAGAATTCCGGGGACGGCATGATGGAACTGCTGATGGGGCTGGCGAGCAGCTATTCGCAGTTCCAGCAGGCGCCAATCCGTCACTACGTGAACCAGACGCCGTCCTTCTATGGGATGGACAACTGGCACGTGACTCCGCACCTGAGCCTGCAGCTCGGCCTGCGCTGGGACGGCCTGCCGCATGCCTGGGAGCGTAACAACGACGTCGCGAACTTCAATCCGGCGGCGTACGACGCCTCGAAGGCGCCGCAGTGGCAGAGTGACAACTCGATGAACCCCAACGGCCCTGGATTCCAGGTCGTCAACGGCACGCCGTTCTACCTGAATGGAATGCAATTGGCCGGCAAGAGCGCGCCGCGCGGTCTGGTCAAGAACGACTTCACGACCTGGCAACCGCGGATCGGCTTCTCGTGGGATGTGGGCAGCAGCGGCAGGACGGTTGTTCGCGGCGGCTTCGGCACGTTCTACGAGCGGATGCAGGGCAACGACATCTACAACGCCGCAACCAGCCCGCCGTTTGCTTATAACCCGAAGGCAAACAATGTGTATCTGTCCGACCCCCACACGAGCTGGCTTTCGGGAAGCACCGCTGCAACCCCGTTCTTCCCGTCGTCGATGACCAACCTTGCCGAGTCGTATCCGGCACCCGGTGTAGCGCAGTACAGCCTGGGCGTACAGCGGCAACTGCAGCCCTCAGTGATCTGGGTCGTGCAATACGTCGGGAATCGCGCATGGCACCAGAACATCGAACGGCACATCAACAATTTCCCGCTGTCGACGCCGATGTCGATCCGCGCGAATGCGGGCGATCCGAACAATAACACCGGCACGAATCCGGGTGGACACACGCTGGCGAACTCCGAGCTTTACCGGGCCTATCCGGGATTCGACGACATCACCCAGGAGGAAAACACCACCAACGGCAGCTATGA
>DASSKX010000099.1:0-8670 GCA_035689925.1 Acidobacteriaceae bacterium | reverse complement strand
GACGCGGGCCTACTTCGTAGATGGCATTCATCGTCCGTGGGTTATTGATGTTATCCGTGGATACAAGAGACGTATCCAGCGTACCCGGCCGCTGGCTATGGAATAGCTGGAAGACATAGCTGCTCGGATCTGCTTGCCAGTCGAAGATGCGGTCAAGCCAGAAATACTGAGCGCCGACGTTCGAAGCGAGATTTTCCCAGGCCGGGTGTTCGGGATCGGCGGGCGGCTTCACCGGGTTCGGCCCGACATGGCAGAACCCGCAGGACATGCCCACACGATACGGACGAATCAGCGTCTTGTCGTTGTAGTAGCTGGGATCCGTGTAGTAACGAACCGGATCCCACTTCTTCTGGGCCGCGGCATCGAAATCTGGATTCGGGAAGAGCCGGAGCCCGACGATTCCGGAGGCCGACCCATAGTACGAACCCGCCGGCAGGTTCTCTCCGCGCGCGCCGATCCGCACGCCCGGATACTTTCCTTCGTTTTCGAATGGATCCGGCGGACACTTTGGGTCCCGCTTGTCCAGCCACAGACCGTACCGCTGCGGGTCAGGCGCCGTTGCTTTGATGAAGCAGGGCTCGTTGACCAGGCCCAAATAGGCCCAGCGGTTATCGCGGGAAAACTTCAGGCTGGGGTGCGATGAAAGCGTCTTGAGAAAATCGAGCGCCCCGAAGCTCCTGACCGTCAGGGAGTCCCAGAAGCGGTCGTTTCCCCCAGTCCAGACCAGCCACATGTTGCGCCCCTTGATCTGCTCGGGAGTCAGGGCGAGTCCGCCGTCCATGCCGTGGAAGTAGTCCTCGTCCGCAGCGGGAAAGGAGGCAACATCGCGATGCGCGCGCATGGCTTCATCCTGCACGGTGCCGGGACGTGGCTGTTTGTGGCAACCCGCGAGGAAGAGAACCGACCCGGCGACGAGAGCAACAATACCAATACGCCTGCGTGCGAGCATGCTGGCATCTCCGATGGACTGCTTTTGACTGGACAGACGCTTCCGCAAACGAAACAAACGGGGAGTGGCGAGCGTCAGTTTGAGCGACCATCATGCGCTGGAGGCCATAGGCTGTCAAGCAGATTGTCCGGTCGAGGCCTCTTATTTGCTACGTCACGGCGCGACTTACTGTCGTCACTCGGGATGAATGCAACAGCGTCGCAATCCGGCAACGCACGCCTCACCTGCGCAACATTTCCGGGTGCGTCTCGGCCAGAGACGCGATCAGTTCACCAAAGAGCGTGTTGGCCCAGGCAAACCATGCACGCGTGAATTTGGCGGGATCGTCTTTGAAGTAGCTTTCGTGAATGAAACCGCTGCCCGCCGATCCGTTCTTCAGCATGCGCAACGCGACGCGAATTTCATCGGCCGAAATGCTGGTGAGCGCATACATCGTCTGCGACATGGGCCAGATCATTCCGTCGCCTTCGTGCGGTCCGCCAATTCCTTCGCCCGCCGTTCCGCGGAAGAACCACGGGTTTCGCTCGCTCCATACGTAGGCCCGGGTGCGCGCGTAGAGTGACGCATCGGGAGAACTGTTCAGATACGGAAGCGCCAGCAAACTCGGCACGTTCGCGTCATCCATCAGAACCCTGCTACCGAAGCCGTCGACTTCGTATGCCCAGATTGCGCCCTCCGGCGTGCTCACAACGCCATGCTGACGGAGCGCGCGTTCGACTTCATCGGCCAGCGAGGCCGCATCCTGCGCCAGCGAGGTGTCGCGCAGAATGGCGGCTGCCATCTCCGACAACTGCCGCAGCGAAGTGACTGCAAACAGGTTCGCCGGAACCAGGAAGGGGAAGATGCATGCATCGTCCGAGGGCCGGAACACAGACGCAATCAGTCCAACCGGATTGACCGGGTTGCCAAATCCGCTGTCGTCCAGCGTGTCGGTCGAATTGGGTGCGGAACGCTGGAAATGATATGGGCCGCGGCCGTGCTTCCGCTGCTGCACGCGCATGGTGCGCACGACGGTCCGCATCGCCTCGTGCCATTGGGCGTCAAACGGCTGTGTTCCGCCGGTTTGTTTCCAGTAGCCGTGCGCCAGTCGGATGGGATAGCACAGTGAATCCAGTTCATACTTGCGCTCGCCGACACCCTGCTTCATGTCGGTCTGATCGTGGCGGCTCCACTCCAGAGGCGGGGCATTCAGGTCCGCCATAAAAGCATTGGCATAAGGATCGATCAGAATGTTCCGCGTCTGGCGGCGGATCACGCCTTCCAGCAGCGATTGCAGTCGCTCGTCTTTCCTGGCCAGATTCAGATAGGGCCATACCTGGGCGGATGAATCTCTCTGCCACATGGCAGGAATGTCGCCCGTGATCACCACCGTGTCCGGCTTCCCTTCGAACCTCCCCGGCTCTACCGTCGTGTCGAGCGTATTTGGAAAACAGTTGGAGAAGAGCCGCGCCAATTCCGGATCGTCGATGCGTGCGCGAATCGCGGCGATGTATTGCTCGACAACCTCCGAGCGGAAGCGCCGGTCTGCCGGCTGGGGTCGTCCTTCGGCCGGAGTCCATGCGACGTACCCCGCTGCCGGTGCAGGGCCGGGCACCAGCGTCGCGAGCGCGGCCATTCCTCCGCGCTGGAGCAGCTCTCTTCGGGAAAGACCATCGTTGGGGTTGTTCATTGCTTAACTCAGCGGTCTCCACTGCTGGCTGTGTACAAGAAAGATCAGCTCGTGGACTGAAAGAGCTGCATGTCGCCCTGCTCACGGGGGAGATCGTCGTAATGCGCAAGGCGAAATTCGGACCAATAGCCGATCCACCGTGGATCGGACGACAAAGCTGCTCCCAGCTCACGAATCATCTCCCGCCGCACAGGCGCCAGTGCCGGGTCACTGATGCAGTTGGTGGCGTCGTCGCTGTCCAGGTCGAACAATTCGTCGACCATGGATGTGCAGTTGTAGGAATAGAGATAGCGTCGGCCGTCAGCGGCTTGATGCTGGAGGCCGCAGTCGAAGTTCACGCCGACGTGCCACCCTCCGAAGAAGAGCAGGCTGCGCTTCTCTTCACGCTGACCGCCTGCAATCGCCGGTAGCAGGGATATACCGTCGAATTTCGCCTCAGGCTCGATGCCGGCGGCCTCCAGCAACGTCTGCGACAGATCGAGCAGGGAGACAGGGCTTTCGACGACTGGGTGCTCGCTCGGCATCTCAGCGGGTAATTTGAAGACCATGGGCACGCGGATGATGTCGGGGTAGAGATAGACGCCTTTGTCGATCAGGGCGCGGCGGCCGTTCATCTCGCCGTGGTCGGAAATAAAGGCGATAAGCGTCTGATCGTAGAGGCCGAGGTCCTTTACCTTTGCGATCACCATTCCGATCACGTGGTCGACCAATTCCATCTGCAGGGCGTAGGCGACCCGGTAGTCGATCAGGGTTTGCGGATCATAGATGCCCCAATAACGGCGGTAGACGTCGATAATCTCCGGTTCGTCGTCGGCTCGTTGGAAATTCCTGCTCTGAACGTCTTTATACGTTTTGGGCAGGCCAACGACCTGCCGCAGTTCCCGCTCGCGCTGCTCGAATCCCGCAGGAATGGAGAAAGGCTGGTGCGGATCAAACATGTCCAGCTGGAGATACAACGGGTGCTGATCGAGAACCCCGCGCGTCTTCAGATTTTCGATGGTTTCGATGGCTTTGCGGCCGAGATAGTAACTGTACTGCGCCTCTATGGGGAAGGGCTTGCCGTCCTCCTGGACGATCCATCCTCCGGCGGAATTGCCGGGGCTTCGGCGGTCCTGCAGGCGAAAGATAATTTCTCGCGAGTATTTCTGTGGCTTCACCCCGAGGCTGCGCTGGTATGCCAGGAAATCGTCGTCGTCGAAAACGGGCGGGGACCAGCGATCCCACGGCTGATCGTTATTGCCGAAAGCATCGAGGAACTTCTTTGATCCCACGTGGCACTTGCCCACCTGCCGCGTGACATAGCCGGCCGCGCGAAGGTATTCGGGAAAGATAACGTCGTCCGGACGCAATTCCGATTCGAGCCCCGCGGGAGCGCGCTCGCTGTTGCCCTGAATATAGCTGTAACGTCCGGTGAGATAGGAGGCGCGGGAGGGCGAGCACAGGGGAACGGTGCAGAAGGCATTCGAGAAGAAGGTGCCCTCCTGCATAAGAGAACGGATGGCGGGCAGATGGACGTGGCGCGAAAAAGGACGGTTGGGATGGTAGAGATCCGGACTGACCATGTCGGCGCTGATGAGCAGGATGTGCGGGCGCTTGCCTCCGGATTTCTCCTGAAATGGTCCTGTTCCGGTTCGAGTCTGTGTGAAGCGGAGGCGCGCAGCGGGCTGCTGCGCGGTCGAGTCCTGCTCGTGAAGCGTTGCTCCGAGGAGGGCACCGGCAGTCAGACCGACAAAGGATCTGCGGTTCACCAAAGAGGTCTCCGGATCATCAGGTCAAAACAATACATTGCCGGCTGCCGGAATGTAAGGACTGCATCAGGTTCACAGCAGTCGGCCGACACTCTTATTGATCGTGCCTGGCTGCGAGCTTCGCCTTCAGGATTATGTCTAGCCTGCGATGAGAATGCGCAGGTCACGGAGATTGTTGCCGGTTGGGCCGGTCACGACGGTGTCACCGAGCGCGGTGAAAAGCGTGCAGGCGTCGAACCTCTGCAGCGTGGTTTCCGGGTCGAAGTTGTAGGCGCGCGCCCGTCCGATTGTGGTCGGATCGGCAACGGCTCCGGCCGCCGGACTGTTGCCGTCGATGCCGTCAGACCCGGCGCTGAGGATCGTAAGCGGATCATTCGGGTAGTTCGCCAGATCGAGCGCGGTTTGCAGGACAAACTGCTGGTTGCGACCGCCGCAGCCAGGATTGTTGCTGAGCTGCACGGTCACTTCACCACTCGAAAGCAGGCAGAGGCGCGGCGTCTCGCGGCGAAGTTCGTGGAAGCGAGCCAACAAATATTGCGCGGCTTCGGCGTAATCCCAGTCGTCGCAGGTATTGTCGATGACAACGCGGTAACCGAGGGACTGCGCATAATCGCGGGCCGCGTTCACGAAGTCGTGATTCGAAAGCAGCGTATCGAACTGCGCCTTCTCGAAAGCATTCTGTGCGGGCTTGCCGCTCCCGCCGTTCGCAGCAACGTGCGCGAGTTGCTGGCCGAGCATTGCGAAATACGCGCGCACTGCCGGAGGAAATTTTTCCGGCAGGTGATAGCGGTGCAGGATGTCCGCGCACTGCGCCGGCGTGGAGACGTCCGGCAGCGTGGGCGATGAGGCGACCGCCGCCAGGTCTTTGAGGGGCACATCGGCGAGCAGCAGGGAGAGCTTTTCCGCTTCGGGCGAGGCCATGGCGAGACGTCCGCCTTTGATCGCAGAAAAGTACTTGCGGACGGTGTTGATCTCGGTGATCGTTGCGCCGCTCGCGACGAGTGTCTCGTGAAACGCGATCGTGTCGTCAAGGGAGAGCCGCTTGTCGCGGGGCAGCTCCATCATGGCGGATCCGCCGCCGCTGATGAGGAAGAAGATGAAGGTGTCCTTGCGCGCGTGCTTCAGCAGGGCGAGAGCGGCACGGGCGGCAGCAAAGGAATCTTCGTTGGGCAACGGATGGCCTCCGGCGAAGTAGCGGATGCCACGTGCGCGCTTTTTCGGAACGGTGGGTGCGGAACAGACGCCGTGCACCTTCATCCTGGGCGGCAGGCGCTGGAGCAGCGCGTCCAGCATGGTGAGCGCCGCTTTACCGAGCGCGATGACGTAGAACTCCCTGAAATTTTCGAGAGGCTGGCGAATCTCCGGCAGGCGGGGCGAAGGATGGCGGACCAGGGTGCGTCCTTCAAAGTGGAGGTGACGATCGAATGCGAGGCCTATGTCGCATTCCTTCAGTGCGTGCGTAAAGATATCGCGCGAGCTGGCCTGCAGCTCTTCCAGATTCATCATGACGTGCGAAGCCGGGGAAAACACTCCATAGTCCAGTTACGAATGATGGTTTGTACTTCCACCAGCTTACTCCCGGGCCTTGCGCCTGCAACGACAGGCGGCTGGGGGGCGGCAAAAAAGTGGTCGGCATCGGCGATCCAGTGCAGTTCCTTCGGATCGCCCGCAAGCGCGACGGCGGCTTGAACCTGTTCGCGCGGACCATATTGATCGCGGTCCCCGCTGATGAAGAGCTTGGGTTTGGAACACGTGTGCAGGAACTCGTAACTGTAGCTGCGGCCCTCGGCAGCCACCGGCAGGCCGAGAGCAATGAGCGCCGGAACACGAGGATCGCCGCAAGTGGCGCGGAGGCCGACCCAGGCTCCGAAGGAGAATCCGGCAAAGAGGATCGGGAGGTGAAATTCGCGGTCGAGCCAGTCGAGCGCTGCGCGCACGTCGTCCTGCTCACCGTGACCTTCGTCGTGTGTGCCTTCGCTGAGGCCGGTGCCGCGGAAGTTGAAGCGCAGCACGGGAAGGCCGAATGCCTGGAAGGCCTTCATCGCGTGATAAACGACTTTGTTGTGGAGCGTGCCGCCGCCCAGCGGATGGGGATGGCAGACGAGCGCCGCATAGGGAGCATCGGCGCGGCCGGCATTCAGCAACGCCTCAAGGCGGCCTGCGGGGGAGCGCAGATCGTCGACGCTGCGCACAAACGCGGAACCGGAGGCTGCGTGCGTCATCTGGTTCCATTGTACGGATTGCGGTCGGGTATTCTGGTCTTCCTATGAGCCTCGACCCGGTTCAACTGACGCGACGCCTCGTGGACATTGAGTCGATCACCTACAACGAAGGCGCGGTAGGCGCGTTTCTCTCGAGCTTTCTGCAGGAGCGGGGCTTTGCGGCGGAGAAGATGCCGGTCGAGCAAGCGCGGGAGAGCCGATCGGAGAGCGAACGCTTCAACGTCTACGCCTGCGAGCCGGGGTTGACGCCAGCTGTGGTTTTCTCCACGCACATGGATACGGTCCCGCCCTTTATCGCGTCGAGCGAGGATGAGGAGTTCATTTACGGGCGCGGCTCGTGCGACGCCAAAGGGATTATCGCGGCGCAGATTGCGGCGGCCGAGCGGCTGCGCGAGAGCGGCTTTCACGTGGGGCTCTTGTTTGTGGTCGGCGAGGAGCGAGATTCCGCAGGGGCGAAGGCAGCGAATCTGCAGCCGAGGGGCAGTCGCTTCCTCATCAATGGCGAGCCGACGGATAACCGTGTGGCGCTGGCTTCGAAGGGCGCGCTGCGGGCCGTGATTCGCACGACGGGGAAGATGGCGCATTCGGCCTATCCGGAACTGGGCGAGAGCGCGACGCACAAGATGGTGGAGGCGCTGCGGCGGATGCTGGAGATTCCGCTGCCGGAGACGCCGGACGTGGGGCCGAGCACGATGAATATCGGGACCATCCACGGGGGCCATGCGCCGAACGTCATCGCCGATCATGCGGAGGCGCAGGTGCTGGTGCGGCTGGTGGGTCCGTCGGCGGAGACGCGGCACGCCATCGAACGCGCGGTTGTAGGACTCGCGACGGTCGATTTCACCCTGGAAATTCCTTTCAGGCGGTTGCGGGCCGTCGAAGGGCTGCCGACGATGGTGGCCAAGTTCACGACGGACATTCCGTGGCTGAGCGAGTGGGGCGAGCCGGTGCTGATGGGTCCGGGTTCCATCCACGTGGCGCACACCCCCCACGAAAAGCTGGCAAAGAAAGAGCTTTTCGCGGCGATCGATCAGTACGTTGAAGTGGCGCGGCAACTGGTCGCATCGACTGAATAAAGGGACTACCCTGAAGACATGAGTGAGCTTCCCACCGTTGTGTCCCAGCGGAATGTGCTCGACCACGCCGCGTCATCCTACCTTCGTTCCGCCATGCATCAGCCGGTGTACTGGCAGGAGTGGGGGCAGGCTGCCTTCGATCTTGCTGCACAAACGGACAAGCCGATTCTGCTGGACATCGGCGCCGTGTGGTGCCACTGGTGCCATGTCATGGATCGCGAGTCCTACGAGGAGGAAAAGCTCGCAGCAGTCATCAACGAGCACTTCGTAGCGATCAAAGTGGATCGCGACGAGCGACCGGACGTCGATGCCCGGTATCAGGCCGCGGTGCAGGCGATCAGCGGCCAGGGCGGCTGGCCCTTGACGGCGATTCTGACGCCGCATGGCAAACCCTTTTTTGCAGGCACCTATTTCCCGCGTGAGGACCGGTATGGACGTCCGGGATTCGAACGGGTGCTGCTGACACTGGCAGAGGCGTGGAACACGCGGCGGGCGGAGGTGCTGGAGTCGGCGGCGAGCGTGATCGCCGCCATTGAGCATGGGGAGACGTTTTCGGCGCGCGACGAGAACCTGAGCTTTGCGATCGTCGACACACTGGTGCAGAGTGCGGTGGGCCAGTTCGATGCGCGCAACGGCGGGTTTGGATCGCAGCCGAAGTTTCCACATCCCGCGGCGCTGGATCTGCTGCTGGACGTGGCGGCGCGGACCGGGAACGAGAGTGCGCGGAAGGCGGCGGTCGTGACGCTGGAGAAGATGGCGCGCGGCGGCGTCTACGATCAGTTGGCTGGCGGATTTCACCGCTACTCCGTCGATGAGCGCTGGGTCGTACCGCACTTCGAAAAGATGCTGTACGACAACGCAGGCTTGCTGGCGAATTATGTGCACGCGTTCCAGAGCTTCGTTGAGGCGGAGTTCGCCGCGGTCGCGCGCGACATCGTGCGCTGGATGAATGAGTGGCTCACGGATCAGCAGCGCGGCGGCTTTTATGCTTCGCAGGACGCCGACA